>JAFAEA010000030.1 GCA_023424355.1 Chloroflexota bacterium
AGGTGGCCATGCTCAGCTTTGCGCACGGCCATGCATTTGGATACGCCGGTGTTCTCAGCGCCATGCCGGATGTTGAAATCACCGTGATTGCCGATGAGAACGCCGAGCGCGGCAAGGCTGCCGCCGATCAGTTCGGTACCCAATGGGTGGCGAGTGTGGATGAAGCGCTGGCGATGGATGTCGATTGCGTGGTGATCTGCAGCGAGAACATCAACCACAAGCCCATGACCATCGCCGCCGCCAAGGCCGGCAAGCATGTGCTATGTGAGAAACCGCTGGCCACGACAGTCAAAGACGCCAAGGACATGATCGCCGCCTGCGAAGAGGCCGGTGTGCAGCTGATGACGGCATTTCCGGTGCGGTTCAACAGCAGCATCGTGGCGCTGAAGGATGCGGTTCATAGCGACACCTTCGGCGAAACACTCACCATCGCGGCACGAAATCCGGGTACGTGCCCGCATAGCTGGTTCGTGGATCCGGCACTTTCCGGTGGTGGTGCCGTTATCGATCACACCGTGCACGTGGTGGATGTGCTCCGCTACATCTACGGCGAGGAAATCACCCAGGTGTACGCCGAAAGCGACAACCGCATGCACGGATACGAAGGCGATGACACCGGACTGCTGATGTTCCGCATGAGCAATGGAGTGCCGGTGAGTCTGGATACAAGCTGGAGTCGACCACGCAACTGGCCGATCTGGGGTGGTGTGACGCTGGATGTGATTGGCGAGAACGGTGTGCTCTTCGCCGATGCCTATAACAACAACTACGAAATGGCAGAAACCGAGGGTCCGAGCTTCACGTGGCGATCGAACGAGGTGAGCGGCGATCCGGAAATGGTGACCGCGTTCATCGACTCCGTGCGCAATGGCACCGATGTGCCGGTGACTGGTGTGGATGGTCTCCGTGCGCTCGAGGTTGCCCTCGCAGCCATGAAGAGCGCCGAGAGTCACAAGCTGGAGCCAGTGGTTCAGAACTAACTCTGAGAGTTGAAAAAGGAGGAGGCAAATGCCTCCTCCTTTTTCGTGCGCGTGGTATTCTCACACCGATATCATATCCGTATGGTCGGATATATCAGGATTGGGGACCACGATTGAAAACACTCACTCGACGCAGCTTCACCACCGTCGCTACTGCAGGTGCTGCAGCTATCTCAGCCAAACCACTCTGGGCGCAGACTCCACAGGCGGCTGAGGATGAAACACGCATCGTTACCGATGTGTATGGCGAGATTGAAGTGCCCGTGAATCCGCAGCGCATCGTAGTGCTGGATAGTCCGCAACTGGATGCCTGCCTGGCTGTCGGCGTTAAGCCGGTGGGGGCTGTTACCGCATTCGATGGCGCGGAGTTCCCTGCGTATCTCGGTGATGCCACCGAAGGAATTGAGCATATCGGTACTATCGCCGAGCCGAACCTCGAGAAAATCATCGATCTGAACCCTGACCTGATTCTCGGTTCCAATATGCGAAATCAGGAGATCCACGCCAACCTGGTGGAGATTGCTCCCACCATCTTCAGTGAAGAAGTGAGCGACGATTGGCGTGGTAACTTCCAACTCTTCACCGACGCGCTCAACAAGAGCGCCGAGGCTACAGAAGTGTTGGACACCTTCGATGCCCGCCTGCAGGATTTCCAGGAGAAGACTGAAGGCGAGCGCGAAGGCTGGCTCATCTCCGTGGCCCGATTCCGTCCCGAAGAAGTTCGTCTGTACATGGAGCCATCGTTTGTTGGCACCATTCTCTCGGCAGCGGGCCTGAAGCGTCCCGAAAGCCAAACTGGACCCGGACCAGAACGGGATATCTTCACTGTGATTTCTCCGGAGCAAATCCAGTTGGCCGATGGCACTCACATTTTCACCTGTGCCTATGGTGATATCGCTGATACAAGCGCTGCGGAGATCGTCAACTCGCCGCTTTGGGGCACCCTCGAAGCAGTACGAAACGACAAAGTTTACTGGGTCGAGGATGAGTTCTGGATGGTCGCCGTCGGAATCCTCGCCGCAAACAAGATCGTCGACGATCTCTTCACCTATCTCGTGGATGGCGAGCCGGGAGTCGCGATTCCGGTGTAATCACTGGACGATCTGGTCACTTTTACGTACCTCTGGAGACTCACATCTATGAACTTCAACTCCCGCTATTCCCGCCGTTCGGTCGCCACAGCATCGCTTTTCGCTGCAGCATCAGTGCGCGCGGCAGCGGCTCAATCGACACCGGAAGCCTCACCAGAATCCGGAACTCGCACCATCACCGATGTGTATGGCGAAGTCGAAGTACCAGTGAATCCACAACGTGTTGTGGTGCTGGATGGCCCCATGCTGGATGCGCTGCTCTCGGTCGGTGTGAAGCCGGTCGGCGCAACAACCGGTTTCGAGAACGAACCATGGCCGGCGTATCTCGGCGATGTGACCGAGGGAATTGAGAATGTTGGCATCATCACCGAGCCGAATATCGAGAAAATTATCGCGGCCAATCCGGATCTGATCATTAGCTCCAAAGTCCGGCACGATGCCATTCACGATACGCTGATGGAAATCGCACCGACGGTGTTCAGCGAAACGGTTGGAGCCACCTGGCGGGACGATT
>JAFAEA010000074.1 GCA_023424355.1 Chloroflexota bacterium
AATCCGCATCCCAATGGGTATGAAGATAAATCTCGTGCTTTCGCAGCACGGCCTTGTTGAGCTTACTCACCGCACGTCCGATTACCGATTGGTTACCGACGTACTCCTGCCAGACCCGCTCGGAGACCTTCAGCCGCAGGTACGGTGTGCCACGGGCCTGGGTTCTCACATCAGCTTCGTCGATGTCTGTCCACGGGATGAACTGACCGTCCGCGATGGTGACACCATCCCGATCAATGATCATCTTCTTGCCGTTGTACAGGCGGTCCAGCAAAAGCCAGATGAACAGCATAGCGGCGAGTACCAAAACAGCCATGATCACGAAACCGGCCCCATCAACGGCATCCGCGAGGTACGCGATGAGGAAAAACCCCAGCGCAATCGCACCCGTAATCCCCAATGTCTTGAATGCATTGCGTCGTGAGAAGTTGATGGTCACACTGCCGGTGTCCACCAGCTGCCGTGCCAGTGGGGAGCTAATCTGCGACGTGTCGCGACTCATGCGAGTTCAGTTCCACCCTGGGCAAACTGATCCAGAAACGCAGCGACATGCTCGGCGGGTGCATCGATAAACGATGGCTGCACCAATGCCCGATCGCCGGCAAACATCTTGTTGGCCTTGTGCATCATGGCGCCACCGGCATTCTGCTTATCCATATGCGATTTCCACGCCGATTCGGTGAGATTGATCTGCATGGCGCTGGCGGAACGTCCGCGAGGATCGGACCAGACCGAGACGCTGGAGATATCAGACCACGGGTAGAATGTGCCATCCATGGCGGTAACTCCATCGCGTTCGGCGACCAGCTTTTTATCGCCATAGCGCCACACCACGAAGGCGATACATCCACCCACAAGAACCACGGATCCGACAATGGCGATGGTTAGACCGCGCGTACCGATATCGCCGGCGTTGTACCGCAGGTAGATCACCACGGCGAGAATGGCAACGGCCAATCCCACGCGCCAGATCAGGCTGGTGAGGCTGGATTTCACTTCCACTCGGCCAGTGTTCTCGAATTCCTGGTTCCACGCCTCGATCCTCGGGCTGGTGAATTGCTGTTTCAACGCTCTCTTCTCTATCCGCTACCTCAGCACAACAATGCATGCTGGTTGATCCAGTAACTCAAAAGTCGTTCGACGATGAAATCGAACGACTTTTGCCCCCAAGTGGAAACGATTGATACCTGTTTCCAACATGTTAACGTGCGTTTTCGCGGAAGGTTCCCGATTATTCTCCGGTATCCGGGAATCCGATTTCGGTGACGGCGTCCACTTCGTGGAGTCCCATCTTGGTCACCGCTTCGCCGACATCGGCGTAGCGAGTAATGGAGGAGATTTTGTCATCTTCGGTGGCAAACGAAAGTGCCCAGATGCGGCGGTCGGTGACATCGCCGCTTTTGGCGGAGCGCCATTCGACATCGACTTCCACGACCGAGATCTCGTCATCGCCGAACCAGCGGCGCGGAGTCATGGTGGTGGTGGCGCGTGCGATCCATTCCTGCAGCAGGTGAATGCCCTCGCCCTCGCCGTGGCGACCGTTGTAGCGCACATCGGCCGTTACCAAACCGAGCAGTTCCTCCTGTTGTCGGTTGTTGAAATATTCGAGGAAGCGAGACGCCAACTCCTGCGGTTTGGACATGAAACCAGATTTCCTTTCATACACGGCCCGAACGCGAGATTAATCGCATAGTTCAGTGTACAGCCGGGCCGGAACCTCGCGTGGTCGCAGGCCGTTACACCAATAAGACGCAGAAGTCATACCACACGGAGTTTATCCATGTTTAACCGACGCACAATACTTGCACTCACCGCAGCAGCTCCATTCTCTACTCGCCTACCCAGGCTGGATATGCCCGATTTACGAGTCGATCCCATCGAACTTGCAGATGGCGCAGAGGTGCAGATGTTGGGGATTTCGCCTGATGCCAGCACACTGGTTGGTCTGCAAAACCGCGATCAGCTCTGCTTCTACGATGTAGCCACACTCGAGCAGATCTCCATCACACCCATCACCGAGGAGATCAAAATCATTGATCAATTCTCACTCCAGTGGAATCCTGGGGGTACGCAGATCGCCTTTAGTCTCGATGGCTGGCGCCTCGGCAGGGATTCTGACATCTTTGTTGTTGATGTAAAGACGGGGGAAATAACGAACATCACCGCCGAAGACGATGGAGACGCCGCTCCCAGCCTGTTTGATGGTGGCCCGTTCAACATCGATATATGTCCGCAATGGTTGGATGATGAAACGATCGTATTTGCCCGCCACCATTACGACGATGCTCGAGATATAGATCCAACTTTTTGCACCATCGGTCTCGATGGCGGCGAGCCGGAAATCTGGGCGGAGACCGATTCGGATGAAATCGTCTATGTCTTAAGCCCAAGCCGTGTACTTGATGACGGCCGCGTTATTTTTGTTGGCAGTTCAGCCAGCAATGTCTTTCAGCTGTACTCAATTGCAGAAGGTGAACAGCCAACCCTGCTGGATACCGGTGAACCGAGAGCCTTTTTCCTGGTGGATGCGAATGAGCGTTACGGATTAATTCATGATGTGCGAACTTTCGAATCCCTGGTGATACC
>JAFAEA010000186.1 GCA_023424355.1 Chloroflexota bacterium
ACGAATCCGCTTCATCACTTCTTGTCGCAAAATCATCTGCTCCGGCAGATAATCGCGAAATCCCTTGAGAATTTGAGGCTTTCTCGCCATGAATGACTCCGTCAGGCGTGCTTACGAATTTCCAAAACAACGTGGCCCAGTTCCGGGCCAATCAACTTTTCGAGTGCCAGGCGCACGGCATTTTTTGAACCGGGCACCGAGAAAATCACTGTGTTATCAGCAACTCCGGCACTGGCGCGGCTGAGCATGCTGGCACTGCCAACTTCTTCCCAACTCAACATGCGGAAGAGTTCGCCGAACCCCGGCATATGCTTTTGGATCAGCGATGAGATGATCGGGAAGGTGACATCACGACCGGCGATTCCGGTTCCGCCGTTGACGATGATCGCATCAATTGCAGGATCGGCCAACCACCCATCGAGCCGACCGCGGATTTGATCGCCTTCGTCTGGCACGATTTCGTATGCTTGGAGTTCGTGGCCACGAAATCCCAGATGCTCGCGGATCATCTGGCCACTGGCATCGTCTTCTTTGGTGCGGGTGTCACTTACCGTGAGAACAGCGAACCGAACGGCATCCGGCGCAGCCTCACGGTGCTCCTCGGTGGATTGCGATTGATGAAATGGATTCTGGTTGGATTCGAACGGCATTCGTCTCTCCTCATCGTTGATTATTGGAGGAATTGTACGCGAAACCTGTCAACCAACTACGATCGCGTTTTCGTAATGAACCAGGTCCAGAATCTCACCAGAGTAGTCGAGAGAAACCCCTACCAGATCGATGCGCCAGATCTTACCCTCAACATCCGGATATGACAGTGAATACATCTCGGCTGTTCGCAGGAGAATGCCAGCCTGCTTGCGATTGACGCCTTCTTCGGCCCGGCCAGCGAGTTCGCTGCGGCGCGCTTTGACCTCGACGAATACCAGCTCGTCGCCATCCATCATGACGAGATCGAGTTCGCCATGTCCGCTTCGCCAGTTGCTGTGACGATGCACATAGCCCTTGGATTCGAGGTGTTTGCGCACAGCCTCTTCGGCGAGTTTGCCGATTTGTTTTCGATCATCGGGCATAGCCACGCTCCTCGGCGGCGATACGAATGGGTGCGTAACAGAATCGGTGAATAGGGCAGGGGCCGAGCTTTTCGATAGCTTCCTTGTGTACTTTGGCCGCATAGCCCTTGTGCTGGGCAAATCCGTACCCGGGCCAAATCTCGTCCATCTCGATCATGATGGTGTCCCTCGCAACCTTGGCGATGATCGATGCTGCGGCGATGGAGAGTGAAAGCGCATCGCCATCGATGATTCCCTGCTGCGGCAGTGGGAAGTCGATCGTGGTGGCATCGAGCAGCAAGTGATCCGGCCCTTCGTCCAGGCCCCACACAGCGCGTTCCATGGCGAGCCGATTTGCGGCAGCGACCCCGATCTCGTCGAGCTCATCCGCCTCCACGCTGCCGATGGACCAGCATCGGGCCCGCTCGAGAATCCCTTCGGCCATAGTGGCACGACGCTTGAAGCTGATGGTCTTGGAATCCTTCACGAACTGCCAGAACTCAATATCTCGCTCGATTTCGGCGAGCGGAGGCAGAATTACCGCCCCTGCCATCAGTGGACCCGCAAGTGCTCCGCGGCCGACTTCGTCGACTCCGGCGATGGCTTCATACCCATGGCCATAGAACCAGGTTTCCCAGGAGTAGGTGGGTAGATCCAGCTCGATCACGATGTCACCAGCAGCCTTTCGGTTTCGACTGCAACGTCGTTCATGCCTTTTGCATCTCCTAAGAAGGCGTTGTATCGGATATGTCCGATACCGATGTGAAGGAGGCAGCTCATCATGCGTTCGGCGGAGTAATCACCTTCGATCCCGACCATCGATTCCAGTTTTCCCGGGATGTCGAGATCAGCCCACGCGGGATACCAGGGGTTCCAGAAGCGGAACCAGGCCAGATCGTAGATTGCATCGCCCCACATTGCGCATCCCCAATCGTAGATTCCGTTGATGGCATGACCCACAACATTCACGTTGTAGTTGATGGTGTCCATGTGAATCAGTTGGCGATCCGTGGAGAGAAATGCGGATAGTTCGCGCATCTTCTCGGCCCCGCGATCAAATACCGACTGCTCGTAGGGATGCTGCGACAGGAATGCGCTCCAACCGCCACCCCGTTCTTTCGGATCATCGCGAGTTACATCCAGGAGTTGATCCGCGAACGATTCAAACAGACCATTTCCATCTGCATCCCATCCGCCGTAACCGTGGGTCCCGCTGCTATCCACCTCTCGCATGGTTATGAGCATGTCGGCGACTGAAGGGAGCGTGAGGACCAAATCGTCTGGTGCAAGATCGTCCAGATGCAGTCCCGGCATCCGCTCGGAGATACACCACCAATGTTCACCGTGCTGACCAATGCCGAACACCTGCGGGATCGGCAGATTGGTTGTCGCAAAGGCGCTGGCATGTTGATCACACTGGAAATCGTCCGGGGTCTGCGCGAACCGCACGACATACCCGCCATGCGAAGTCGTGACGGCCAGTGACGAACTCCATGCACCAGACCTGAGGGTCTCGATTGAATCGGGAATTTGCCCCAACTCTCGTTCGATCAGGAGAGTGATCTCGGCTTCAGATGGCGGTGGTGGTGCGAGGAGCTTGTTCATATGGTGAGTTTGGCACAGAACGTAAACAGCCGGTAGTCAGAAGTTCCGACTACCGGCTGTTTTGGTTTCAGATGTAGAAAGCGATTAGGCCTTCTCTTCCTCGGTGGCCTCTTCGGCGCCCTCGGTGGTCTCTTCAACCGGAGTTACCTCGGCCTCGTCGACGGCTGTCTCTTCAGCAGCGACAGCATCTGCAGCTTCGATCTCGGCGGCAGCTGCCTCAGCGGCTGCTGCTTCCTCGGCCTCGATGGCGGCAATTCGGTTGGCTTCTTCCTCAGCAGCGGCGCGTTCGGCAGCCTTGCGGGCAGCAGCGGTGAGATCACGGCGGCGCTCCACAATGCGGGCGGCACGGCCGGTGAGTCCGCGCAGGTAGTACAGCTTGGCGCGGCGAACCTTACCAAAGCGAGTGACTTCAATCTTGTCGATACGTGGAGAGTGAATAAGGAAGGTTCGCTCCACACCAACCGAGTGGCTGGCGATACGACGAACAGTGAAGTTCTCCGCAATACCACCACCGCGACGGCGGATGACAATACCTTCGAATACCTGGATTCGCTCGCGGGTGCCTTCAACAACCTTGGCGTGCACACGTACGGTGTCGCCAGCGCTGAACTGAGGCACATCCTTGAACTGCTCCTGCTCGATTGAGCGGATGAGCTGATGCGTCATCGTCTTACCTCATAACTTCCGGGGAAACCCCGAATCAAAATAGGATTGTGCATACATTCCGCGCAAGGGTCAGCGACCCAGGATCAACGGGCACAGCGGCTATTCTAGCATTTGCCTGCCGGTGTGGACAACCAGTGATACCCGGTGCATCATGCTGATTCTGCCCATCAGGGATCCGAAACGAGAGGGAATGCGATCTCCATGCAAA
>JAFAEA010000199.1 GCA_023424355.1 Chloroflexota bacterium
TGTTTGGCAGGGCAGTCGTAGAGTGCCGAGTATGCCATTTGGCAAACTCAATCTATTTAAAACCTTGCAAGGAGGTTTCTCATGAATTCGGAGAAAATTCCTACGAAGGCACCCAGTGCCCTCCAGGTTTCGCGTCGCAAGCTCCTTGTTGGAGCTGGTTTGGTGATGGGTGCTGCCAGCACTATGGGTGCTGCGGTATTTGCGCAGCCGGTGAAGGAGCCGCAGTCTGGTACTGGTCCGGCTACGCCGAACCCGCTATCCGCCACCCCTGTTCCACCCGAAGTTCTCGAGCACGCTGGCCAGTGGCCGGTCGCCCAGGGCGATCTGCAGGCTACTCGCAACGCAAAGGAATCGCCGATCGATGCCAGCACCGTTTCGGAGCTTGGCGTACTGTGGCAGATTCCAGCAACTGCCGGTATCACTGCCAGCCCGGTTATTGTTGATGGTGTCGCATACTATCAGGACATGATGAGCAATGTGTTCGCGCTCGATCTCGAGACGGGTGATGAACTGTGGCGTACGGATTACAACGTCAGTAACAATGGCCCGAATGGCGTAGCTATTGCCTATGGAATGGTTTTCGCTGCGACTGGGGATACTGCTACTGCATTTGCACTAGATGCTGCGACCGGTGCCGAGATCTGGTCGGCGAAGCTCACAAACAATAACTATGAGTGCATCGATATGGCCCCGGCCGTATACGACAACATGGTGTATGTGAGCACGAATCCGAACAACACCACCTATGGTAATTACCGTGGTGGTGCGCGCGGCATTCTCTTTGCGCTGGACGCGGCCACCGGAGCAACCATGTGGAGTTTTGATACCGCTCTGGACAATCTCTGGGGTGCCCCGCGAATTAACTCTGGCGCTGGTCTGTGGTATCCACCGTCTTTCGACGAGCAGGGCAACATGTACATCGGCACCGGCAACCCGGGTCCGTACCCGGGTAATGAGGAATACCCAAATGGTTCCAGCCGTCCTGCACCGAATGACTACGCCGATTCCATGGTCTCCATCGATCTGGCAACGGGTGGGGTTAATTGGTCGATCAATGCGCTTCCGCTCGACCTGCTAGATCATGACTTCATGAACAGTCCAACACTGGCAACCGTTGAGATCGATGGCGAGGATACCCTGATCGCTGTGGGTTCTGGCAAGACCGGAACCGTTATCGCCGCCAGGGCAGATACGGGTGAACAGCTGTGGAAAACGTACGTCGGCAAGCACCTGAATGATGAACTTGAGGAGTTGCCAACAGAGACCATCGAGACCTGGCCAGGCACATTGGGCGGCGTGCTCACTCCAACCGCATTCGGAAGTGGCAAGATCTTTGCTCCGTACAACGAGCGTCCTGCTTATTTCACCTCGACCGGTTCCGGCGAGCGGCCAGACGATTCGCCGGCCGCCACTGGCGGGCTTGCGGCCATCGATGCGGTGACGGGAGAGATTGTCTGGGATGCCAAAGTTCCAGCCTACTCAATCGCCGGAGCCACCGTGGCAAACGATCTTGTCTTTGCCAGCGGCCCGGATGGCGTTCTCCATGCCTATGACGTCGAAACCGGAGACGAAGTATGGAGCCTCGAGCTTCCGGCTGGTGTGAACGCGCCGATTGGCATCGCCGGCGACACTATCGTCCTCGCTGCGGCTACTGGTGTGAGCATTGCACCGGAGGAAGGGAACGAGCCGATCACCCGAGATACGGTGCCCTCCATCGTGGCTCTGCGCATTGGTGCAACTGGCTCGTTTGACTTGGCGGCGGCCCCTGAGACTCCGGAAGCAACGGCAGTCGAAGCGGCTGATGAGAATCGTATTGAGGCGTTTGATATCGGATTCAGGCCGAACGAACTCACGATTCCTGCCGGCACCGATGTCGAGTTGACATTTGTCAACACAGGCGTGCTTGTACACGATTTGGTATCTCAGGATGGCGGCTTCGCCTCGAAGCAACTGGGCGCTGGTGAGGAACAAACCATTCCCGTCAACCTGCCTGCCGGTACGTATAAATTCATCTGCACTATTGAGGGCCATGAGGCCGCAGGTATGGTCGGAACTCTTACCGCAGAGTAGACCTTTCTGTTGCAAATTGAGTTTGCAAAGCATCAAGTACGCGCGCTCTGATCAATCAGGGCGCGCGTATCGCTCTGGGAAGCTAACTGCACGAATGCCGATTAGGGTTCGCTGTGAGTCAGAATTGGATGTGAGTTGGCGCCAGTCCGATTGGGAAAACTCAGAAGATGGCTACTCCAACTCGAAAGCTGGATTCCACACCGCTTCCCAGAGGTGACCATCCGGATCCTGAAAATATCCGGCGTATCCACCCCAGAAGGTATCCACGGCCGGCTTGACGATTGTGGCACCCGCTTCAGCGGCCTGGCTCATTACCGCATCAACTTCCGCCTTGCTGCCGACATTGTGTCCCATGGTGAGTTCAGTGCGTGCCGGCGGATCGAGCGGGAGACCGGTATTGTGCGCGATGCTCGAGCGCGGCCAGAGTGCCAGTCGCAATCCGGATTGGAGATCGAAAAAGGCTACGGCTCCATGCTCGAATTCTTCGCCCACGATTCCCTCCGTCGAGAATCCAAGCTTCTTATAGAAATCGACTGAGGCCTTCAGGTTGTCCACGCCCAGCGTGATAACTGTGATGTGCGGTTCCATGGATCCCAAGCTAGCAGCAACCAATGAAAAAGTAAACGACCCGGAAGCACTGCTTCCGGGTCTAGTGGTGGGCGTAACAGGACTTGAACCTGTGACCTCACGGATGTGAACCGTGCGCTCTGGCCAGCTGAGCTATACGCCCGTCATCCCTGACGGTGGAGGGATTATACACACCTTGGCACCCGATTCGCAATGTGAATCGGGTCAGAGATCGATCAATCTTTTGGACCACGACGATTTTTTGCGAATCGATGTGCGGTGCCCTGAATTCCATACCCGACTATTCTGGTAGGATATTCCTGCACGCGGCGGCCAATCGCCGTTAGTTTCGAGAATTGCCCACCTTTATGGGGTCAGAAACAAGGGAGTAGCATGGAGAACCATCTCAACCGTCGATCATTTATCGCATCCTCAGCGGCAGGTCTGGCAGCGGCCACTGTAGTAAACGTGTCCGCGCAATCTACGCCGGTAGCCTCACCGGCCACCGGGGAAGGTTGGAGCTTCACCGACGACCGTGGTGTCACGGTTACCTTGCCCCAGGCTCCACAGAATATCGCGGGACACGCCCGTGTCGCCGGCGCGCTCTACGACTATGGAATCACGATTCCCATCGTGCTCGGAACGCTGGAGACCGAAGCCGGTGAACCTGTTTCTGACCTCGGCGACTATCCGGTCGATGATGTAGAAACCTGGCTTGGTGCCGGATTCGAGGAGCTTAACATCGAAGAAGTGCTGGTTGCGGAACCGGATGTGTTCATTACGGTGCGGTTCCCGTTTGCGCAGGAGAACAGCGATCTTCTCTGGGGAATCCCCAACGAATCCCGCGATCTCCTGGAATCCCAGGTGCCGATCATCGCCATCGATGTCTCCGGAGCGCCCATCACTCAGTTTATGCAGAGATTCGAGGATCTCGCGGTTTCCCTCGGTGCCGATCCCGTCGCATCGGGAGCCGAGGAGGAGAAGCAGGCGTTTGAGAATTCTTCGGAAGAACTCCGTGGTGCACTCTCGGAGAAATCCGATCTTACCGTCACCGTATTTAGCGCCGGCGAGGAGCTGTACATCCTTAATCCGGAGCTAACCCCCGATCTCCAACTGTTTGCCGACCTGGGCATGAACTTCCTGTATTTGGAGGACGATCCGCTGCAGTTTCAGCAGGTGAGTTGGGAACGCATCGGCGATTTCTCCGCCGATCTCTTCCTTAAGGATGATCGCGATTCCGCGCTGACCTATGAGCAGCTCGAGGCGGACCAGCCACTCTGGTCTTCACTTCCAGCCGTGCAGGCGGGCCAAACCCAGTTCTGGCGTGCAGCCAAGCGCCCCACCTACAAGGGCATCAATCCGGTGATCACCGAGATGATCGATGTGGTTAGCCAGAGTAGGGACGACGTCGTTTAGTCCTGAAGTGTATCTCCCTCGAAGCACCCTACGGATGGCTCACATCCGTGGGGTGCTTTGATTAAGGACCCTTGAGTTCCACACTTTGGTTGACGGCTTATCTGCCGCTTCGTATGATTCGATCAACGCGACAAAATGGCTTTGTGTACAGGGTGCAATATTCATGGTCGATCTCGGACAAGCCCCAACCAGTCTGCAAATCGCCACTTGCCCTGTGAATTGGAACAATAACGATCTCGAGAACTGGCGCCCCGTAACACCA
>JAFAEA010000045.1 GCA_023424355.1 Chloroflexota bacterium
AGGCCAAGGACTTCCTGCGACAGCAGGGTCTGGCCAAGGCTGGCAAGAAGGCCGGCCGCGATGCCACCGATGGCCTGGTGGATACCTACATCCACGCCCAGGGTCGCATTGGCGCCATGGTTGAAGTGAGCTGCGAAACCGACTTCGTGGCCCGCACCGAGGATTTCCGTGGTTTGACCAAGGATATCTCGATGCAGGTTGCCGCAATGAGCCCGCGCTTCGTGATCCGCGATGAGATCACCGAAGAGCAGTGGGGCGAACTGGAGCGTGAGTTCGGCGATCGCGAAACCGCTGCCAAGGCCGTGGTGCTGAGCGAGCAGGCATTCATCAAGGATCCGAAGAAGAACATCGGCAGCCTGGTGACCGATGCCATCTCCAAGCTCGGTGAGAACATCGTCATCCGCCGATTCGCTCGCTTCGAGCTCGGTGAAACTGCAGGCGCCAGCGCCGACGCAGAGTAAAATTCAGGAAACCAGGCAACGCCGCCCCCGGACAAACTCCGTCGGGCGGCGTTTGCCAAGCCGGAATCTGCCGAAAGCATCAGTATCGAGAAGGAGCAATCCATGTCCAGCACATCCTCCACGCCTCGCGTGCTGCTCAAGCTGAGTGGCGAAGCCTTGATGGGAGATGCCGGTTTCGGTATCGATCCCAAAGTCGCGCAGGAAATGGCGAAACAGATCAAGGCTGCTCACGATGAAGGTGTGCAGGTTGGCATCGTTGTTGGTGGCGGCAATATCTGGCGTGGAGCCACTGCCAGCGCCATGGGTATGGAACGCGCCACTGCAGATTACATGGGCATGGTTGCAACCGTTATGAATGGCCTTGCCATGCAGGATGCGCTGGAGAAAGCCGGTGTACAGTGCCGGGTTCTCACCGCCATCGCCATGCACGAGGTTGCCGAGCCATACATCCGACGTCGTGCCATTCGCCATATGGAAAAGGGACGTGTCGTGATCATGGTCGCCGGCAATGGCACACCCTACTTCACCACCGATACCGCTGCCGCTCTCCGCGCCCTGGAACTGGATGTTGATACGCTGCTGATGGCCAAGAACAAGGTCGATGGCGTGTACAATGCCGATCCGCGCACCCACCCGGATGCCGTACGATACGAGAAGCTGACCCATCAGGAAGCACTCGAGCAAAACCTGAAGGTTATGGATGCCAGCGCGATGGCTCTTTGCCGCGACAACAACCTGCCAATCCGCGTATTTGATATGACATCCGAAAATGCAATCACCCGCGCACTCAAGGGTGAGGAACTCGGCACACTGGTTCACGCGGGGTAATCCCCACGGAACACCGGAATCGCGGTACTCTACCATCAGCACGATTCGAACGAAAGGAACGCATCATGACTGTTGCTTCTGTACTCAAAGATACCGAAACCCGCATGTCCAAATCGATGGACTCACTTAACCACAACCTGGGCTCTATCCGCACTGGCCGTGCCAACGCCGCCATGATCGAGGATATCCAGGTGGAAGCCTACGGCAGCATGATGCCGCTGAATCAGGTAGCCAGCATCTCCGTACCGGAAGCCCGCATGCTGATGGTGCAGCCATGGGATAAGGGCAGCCTTAAGGCTATCGAAAAGGCGATCATGACCAGCGAACTCGGAATCACTCCGAATAACGATGGCACCGTGATTCGCCTCACTATCCCCATGCTCACCGAAGATCGACGCAAGCAGATGGTGAAGCAGGTAAACGGCATGGTGGAAGATGCAAAGGTAAGTGTGCGCAACGTCCGCCGCGATGCCATGCAGTCTATCAAGGGCCTTGTCGCTGATAAGGAAATCTCTGAGGACGAGGAAAAGCGTGCCCACGATCAGCTGGAAACGCTGACCAAGAAGTACGTGGACAAGAGCGACGAAATCGGCAAGGCCAAAGAAGCCGAAGTTCTCGAGGTCTAGCCGATGGATCTACCCGCCGGTTCACCTGGTTCGAATGTAATTCCCGAGCACGTTGCCGTCATTATGGATGGCAACGGCCGGTGGGCTAACGCGCGTGGTCTCGATCGGCTTCAGGGCCACGAGGCTGGTACGGAAAACATCCGGCGGATTCTTCGCCATGCCGCCAAACGTGGGGTAAAGTACCTCACCATTTGGGCATTTTCCACCGAGAATTGGCGACGTCCTGAAGACGAAGTCTCCGGACTCATGGAGATTCTTGGCCGCACGCTGGTTTCAGAGACTGAAGAACTCCATCGCCAGGGTGCGCAGCTCCGTCACATCGGCGATCTCTCCGCGCTGGATCCCTCGCTGCAGGAATCGGTGAAGCAAGCCATTCAACTCACCTCGCACAACGATCGCATTGTGCTCACCATCGCGTTTAATTACGGTGGTCGGCAGGAAATCGTCCATGCTATCCGCAACATGATCGCGGATGGTGTGAGCCCGGATGACGTAGACGAAGATTTGGTGTGCAAGTATCTCTACATGCCCGAACTCCCTGAGCCGGATCTCATCATCCGCACATCTGGCGAGTTTCGGCTGAGCAACTTCCTGCTTTGGCAAGGTGCATATAGCGAACTCTTCTTCTCCGAAAAGTATTGGCCGGATTTCTCTGAAGACGATTTCGATTCGGCACTCAGCGATTACGCGAATCGCGAGCGTCGCTTCGGCGCCACATCGGCCCAGGTACGCCAGACATGAAAACGCGCTCGATCTCAGCCATCGGAATCGTACTGGTCAGTCTTGTCCCGTCGATTCTTGGTGGCTGGTTCTTTGCGTTAACAATCGCGGCGATTTTCATCCTTGCGTTTCGAGAATTGTTGAAACTCATTGATTGCGTCGATCCGTTCAGCGAATGGTTCGGTACCGCCATCATTGCATTTGCATGCGCAGTTGCGGTTATCTGGCCCGGGCTGGAAGGTTTGCCGCTGGTGATCGTGCTGCTTGTGTTGGTACCGTTGGCATTCGTGATTCTTCCGGCTGAGGGAACGGTCAACATTTCCGACTGGGCTGTGCGCATGGGAAGTGCAGCGTACCTGGCTCTGCCTGCGTATGGTGCTGTGAGCATGCGCGAAACCGAGGGCACTCAGGCTGCAGGTTGGCTCAATGATCTGGTGGAAGCCATGCCCGGATCCCGCAATACCGCCGAAGGGTTGGGCTGGTTCCTGTTTGCGCTACTTATCACCTGGATGAGCGACACCTTCGCCTATCTCGTCGGTAAATCCATTGGCCGCACCAAGTTAATCCCACGCGTGAGTCCGAACAAAACAGTGGAAGGCGCGATCGGCGGCCTGACAGCAGCGGGAATCACCGGATTCCTGGTTGTTACGTTGCTTGATTTGCCGATGAATCCGGCTGTGGCGGCGCTTTTTGGCGTTGTGCTGGGAATGCTCGGCATGATGGGCGATTTGTTCGAATCACAACTCAAGCGCCGAGCCGGTGTGAAGGATAGCGGCAACGCCATCCCCGGCCACGGAGGCTTTCTCGATCGTATCGATGCACTCATCTGGGTATTACTTGCCACGTTTGCCCTCGTTCCATTCCTCACCTGAAAGAACTCGTCATGTCCACCAATGTGGCCCTGCTTGGGTCAACCGGATCAATTGGTACACAAACGCTGGATGTTCTCCGCGCACACCGGGAACAATTCCAACTCGTTGGCCTTGCTGGCGGATTGCAGACTGACCTGATCGATCAGCAAGTGGCCGAGTTTCAGCCCGGAAAGGTCGTGCGCGGAAAGAATGGTAAGCGCCCAGGTGCTGACGAACTGATCGAGATCGCGACTCTCCCGGATGCGCAAATCGTGGTAGTGGCGACCAGTGGACACGATGCCATCGCGGCCACAATCGCCGCCTTGCGGGCCGGTAAGGTGGTAGCGCTTGCGAACAAGGAGGCAATTGTTTGCGCGGGCGATCTCATCATGCCGATGTGCGAACTCGGCACCAACCTGCGTCCTGTCGATAGCGAGCACTCTGCCATCTGGCAGAGTCTGCAAAGTGGCGAGCAGAAGGATCTGCATCGAATCATCCTCACCGCCAGCGGCGGACCGTTCCGCAAATTCACACGCGAACAATTGGCATCCGTCACGCCAGAACAGGCACTCAAACATCCCAATTGGGATATGGGTGCGAAAATCACCATCGATTCCGCAACATTGATGAACAAGGGGCTCGAACTCATCGAGGCGGCGTGGCTCTT
>JAFAEA010000269.1 GCA_023424355.1 Chloroflexota bacterium
TCCGGCTGTGGCAAATCCACCTTCCTGCGCATGATCGCCGGGCTCGATTCCCCCACCGCGGGCACCATCGAAGCACGAGGCGCAAATGGCCAACCACCCTCAAATAGCATGGTGTTCCATGGCCGCACGCTGTTTCCGTGGCTCAGTCTGCGCGCAAATGTGGCGTATGGACCGCAAATGCAGGGAGCATCCAAACGAGTTGCGCTCGAACGCGCCGATGAGCTCCTGGAAACCGTGGGTTTGCACCAGTTCCGCAACGCTTGGCCACATCAGGTAAGCGAAGGTATGCGCCAGCGAGTCTCACTCGCACGGGCGCTTGCGACCGATCCGCAGCTACTGCTCATGGACGAGCCATTTGGTGCGCTTGATGAGCAAACGCGCTATCTGCTGCAGGAAGAACTGCTGGAAATCTGGGAAAACACTGGTAAAACGGTGATCTTTGTCACCCACTCCATTGAGGAAGCGCTGCTCCTCGGCGATCGCGTAGTGGTAATGACCGCACGGCCTGGCACCATCGCCGACGAAATTCCGGTGCCGTTCCCGCGACCACGTTCGCTCACAAACATCCGCTCGCATGAGCAATTCGGTGAGATGTTCGAACGCATCTGGGTTCGCCTGCGAGAAGAAGTCGAACGCGGAGGCGCGTTCAAATGAACCGCCGCACGATCGAAATCGTCCTCACCATCGCGGGTCCGCTCGGTGTCTTACTCATCTGGGAAGCACTGAGCAAATCGGAGCTCATCAATCCCCTGTTTTGGCCTGCACCAAGCACACTATGGCCAACTGCACAGGAGATGTTTGCCGAACGCGGACTGGCTGAGGACATCCGCATTAGCATGTTCCGCATCCTCGCCGGCTTTGTCATCGGCACCGTTCCTGGTGTGCTGTTGGGTCTCGCAATGGGCCTCTTCTGGCCGGTGCGTGTGTTCTTCATGCCACTGGCGACGGCGATCTACGCCATCCCAAAGATCGCGATTCTGCCGTTGGCCATTATTGCGTTTGGTACCGGCGAACTGAGCAAGGTGATGATCGTGGCGATCAGCATCTTCTTCATGATCGCGCTCAGCACCATGAGTGGAGTGCTGGCGATCGATGATCAGTTCCGCGATGTCGCCCGCAACCTCGGGGCGAATCCGTTGCAGCTCTTCTTCACCGTCGCCCTGCCGGGAAGTCTGCCGGCGATCTTCACCGGTATGCGACTCTCGCTCGGATTTGCCCTCATCGTGATTGTGGGCACCGAGTTCCTGGCCAGTGGCAACGGTATCGGTTGGGTGATTTGGCAGAACTATCAAATTCTGCGCATCAAGGAGATGTTTGTTGGCCTCATCATCACCGGACTTCTGGGCTGGGCGATGAATATGCTGATGGACTTCGCCGAGCGACTGCTCGTTCCCTGGAGAGCGCGATGATGCCCACCGCCGCTGCCACGATGCCGGCCTGGCGGATCTGGTTCCTCGCCACACGGCCTTGGAGCCTGACAATCTCTGTCGTCCCAATTCTGCTCGCGTTCGTGATGGCGTGGGAATTCGGTGAGTTCTCCATCGTCTACGGCCTGATGATGCTGCTCTGCTCTGTGGCCACCCATATCGCCTGCAACTTCACCAATGACTACTTCGATGACGCGTCCGGTGTGGATCTGGTACAGAACGAGGGTCAGGGGCGAATGCTCCAGGATGGCCACCTCAACCAACGCGATCTGCGCCCTGGCATGATCGTGGCGTTCGCGATGGCGCTGGCGTTCGGTATCCCGATCATCGCCCGGCTCGGTTGGCCCGGACTCGTCTTCGCGCTCATCGGTGGCGGTGTTGCGTATCTCTACACTGGTGGTCCCTGGCCACTGGCCTACAACCGCATGGGCGAAATCGGCGTGTTCACCGCCATGGGTTTAGTGATGGTTGGCGGCGCATTCTATGTACACACCGGCACCATGACCCCTCTTGCCTGGATCATCTCCATCGGAGTCGGACTCTATGCCGCCGCGATTCTCCATGCCAATAACATGCGCGATATCGAGGTAGATGCCATGCACAACAAGCACACACTGGCCAATACCTTTGGCTGGGATCGCGGTGTGCAGGAATATGCTGCGCTCGTCTTTGCGCCAATCGGTCTGGTGGTGGTACTGGTGATGCTCACTCGAGATCACTGGTTACTACTGGCGGTGCTGTTGGTGATTCCATCCGTAACTGCAGCGATCAACCACATGAGGACAGCCGGTAAAGGCAACCTGACTTCGGCAATTGTCGGATTGAGTACGAAACTGCACATGCGGTTTGGGCTGCTGACCATGATCGCCCTGATCATCACCGGATTGATCCGCTGATGTTTCGGAAACTGCTGCAGATATCCGTATTCACGGCAATCATCGGCACTGTTGTTGCATGCTACGCCCGATTTATCGAGCCAAAACGACTTGAGGTGACAGAGCTCGACCTCGCCTCCGGAGAGAATCCGCTCACCATTGCGTTCGTGACCGATATGCACATTGGTCCGCACTTCACAGCGGCCGATCTGGTGCCGACCATTCGCGCATTGGAGAATCTGCAGCCGGATATTGTGCTCTTCGGTGGCGATTTCATCAGCGAATCGCCCCGATACCTGCGCGAACTGGAGCCTCCTCTCACCCGCATCACTGCAACTGCGCGGCTTGGTAGCTGGGGAATCTGGGGAAATCACGATGTCGCCAACATCAAATCGCGCATGGAGCCGGTACTGGAGCGATCCGGGATCCACATGCTCAGCAACGAGGCGGTGCAGCTGCGGGACGATCTCTGGGTGGTGGGAGTCGATGATGTCCTGCTCGGCAAATCCGACCTCGAATCGGCCTTCGCCCAGGTGCCGGATGGCGCCCGCGTGATCGCAATCTGGCACGAACCTGATCGTGCCGAGCGGATGGTGCCATACAAGCCGGTGATCATGCTGAGTGGCCATACCCACGGGGGTCAGGTACGCCTGCCAGGTATCGGACCTCTCGCTACGCCGAAGCTCGGCAAGCGCTTTGTGGCTGGAAAATTCGATGTCGAAGGCATGCCGCTGTATGTCAGTCGCGGTATCGGAATGTATCGACCACCAGTGCGCTTCACCTGCCGACCGGAGCTTCTCGTCCTCCGGATCGATTGATCACACAAATCCCTCTTGCAGCTTCACCTTTCGAGTGCCATGATCAACAGGAATGCGCAACTGCGCATGTTTAGGTGAACTCAAAAGCATTTGCACGGGAAGGCAGAAAGCTCGATGACCTCCAAAGATGTTGTTCGCGTAGGTGTAATCGGCTGTGGAGCCGGTTTGTTCCACCTCGAAGGCTATGCCGAAGAACCACGCGCCGAAGTTGTGGCCCTTGCCGGTCTGGATACCGACCGCTGTGAATCGCTGGCGAAGCGTTTCGATATCCCGCACGTCTATCGCGAGTATCAGGAGCTGCTGGAGCGAGATGATATCGATGCGGTAAGCATCGCCGTACCGAACATCCTGCATATGCCGGTGGCCAAGGCGGCTTTTGAAGCTGGCAAGCATGTACTCATCGAGAAGCCTCTTGCCCGTAACGCTGCCGAAGGTGTGGCGATGGTGGAAGCCGCTCGCGAGCACAACAAGGTTCTCGGTGTTAGCTTCCAGCGACGCACCCGCCACGATGTGCAACTGCTGAAAGAAGCATACGAAGCCGGCAAGTTCGGCAATGTCTACTACTCCAAAGCCTGGTGGATGCGCCGATCTGGAAT
>JAFAEA010000323.1 GCA_023424355.1 Chloroflexota bacterium
CCTGCGCCGCTCCGGACGTGAACGAAGGCCGACCGACCATCGTGCCGCTGGCGTATGGCTACGATGGCGAAGCTGCTTATGCAGTAGGACCCGTGGGCCAGAAGATTCGAATCATGCGGCAGCAACCCCTCGTCAGCTTCGAGGTCGATTCCGCCGAAGCCGAGGATCGCTGGCAAAGTGCCGTCGCCGAGGGCGTGTACGAGGAGCTGAGTTCCCCGGAAGCCCGTGAAGCCGGTCTCCACGTGATCTTCGGGGATCGCGAGCGACCATTCATTCCAGACGAGCACGTGGTGTACCGCTTGCGCTTCACCGCCAGGACCGGCCGGTTCGAAGTTCCGGACGAAGAAGCCCATCTGTACGAAAAGTAGATCAACCAACAACGCCCCGGTGCAGAAACCACTGCACCGGGGCGATTGCGTTTTCGTAGCTTTGGAGATTATCCCTTGAGGGCGTTGATCTCTTCCTGGTAGCGATCCAGCGTTTCCTGGATATCCGCTCCACCGCCAACGATATCGTTGAAGGCGTTGGTCAGGATGTTCTCAACATCGCGCCAGTACACCACGTTTGGTCGCGGCTGGGAAACTGCGAGTGCCTCTGCAACGACCTCGAAGTATGGCTGCTGCCAATCTTCCACAGTGCCCAGGGCATCATCGCGCATGCTTGCCCAACCGATGCGTGCGGTGAACTCTTCCTGAACGCTGCGCTGCATCCAGTACTTGGCCACATCTACAGCCATATCGTAGTTCTGGGTGCCCTTGGAAATACCGAAGACATCGCCACCAAGAACCAGCGCGTTACCGGCCGGACCTTCCCAGCCAGCGTAGGCCAGTACTTCGGTCTTGCCGCCTTCGCCAACAATGGTGTTGACGCCGAACGGCCAGTTCTGGGCCAGCACCACGCTCTCATTGAGAATGTAGGTGTTGGTGGTATCGAAGGTAGCTGTCGGGTACTGCGGTGTCAGGAATGGCTTCAGATCGGCCATGAACTGGAACGCAGCCGCACCGGCTTCGTTGTTGATTTCCAGCGGATCGCCACCGGCCTGCCACAGGAACTGGGTCACAGTGACACCAACCGGTCCACCGGCTTCACCCTGAACAGAGATCTGGCCAACACCGGCGTTATCGACAATGGTCTGTCCAGCAGCCAGTACGTCATCCCACGTGGCTGGTGGTTCGCTGATGCCCCACTCCTCGAACTTCGCCGAGTTGTAGTACGTGATCTGCACGTTCGGGCGGGCCGGCAGGAAGTAGTAGGTGCCATCGAACTGCAGCACTTCCTTCAGCGCCTCGATAGTGGCACCCGGCATGATGGATTCGGCATCGGCGATTTCCTCAACAAGGCCGCCATCAACCAATGGAGCCAACGTGTTGTTATCGATTACTGCCATATCGAGCGTGATGTTGTCGCTGCCCACCTGTGCTTCCAGGGTGCGCACAACGTCTGCCGCTTCGATGTCCGAAACCTCAATGGTTCCGCCGGTGGCTTCCTTGAAGCCATTGACAACCACTTCGTTAAAGACGGTCTTTTCGCTCTCCGCCATGGCGATGGATACGCGGAGAGTCTGGCCATCGTAATTGCCGAACTCAACCACTTCATCCTCTGCTGGTGAAGCAGCCGGCGAGGCTTCCTGACCCACAGCACCGCGTGCACCGAGTGCAGCGGTGAGTACCGGTACGCTCAAACCGAGTGCACCAGCCTTGGTCAGCATTTCACGGCGGCTCATGCCACCCTCGAGATAGTTATCTACGAGATCCTTTGCAATCAAACGGTCCTTGTTCATAAATGGGCCTCCTTTGGCTCGTGACGCAAATGCGTATTCATGGTGCCTCCCCGCAAGAAGAGTGCCGGGTTTAGCCTTTTACGGAACCACTCAGGTATCCGCTCTTGATGTATCGCTGCAGGAAGAGTGTGATGATCGCCACCGGTATCGTCATCATCACCGAGAATGTCGCCACATCGGTGACATTGCCGCGATTTGCGTAGTAATACGTGCGTAATGGCAACGTATCTTCGGCGATGAACAGGTAGATGGCGTAGAGCAGATCGTTCCACGAATCCAGCCAGGCGAACATCGCGGCAACGGCGATTCCCGGTGCTGCCAGCGGAATAATCACTTTCCAGAGCGTAGTGAGGCGTCCTGCGCCATCCACACTGCTGGCTTCCTCCAGATCAAACGGGATTACCGCGAAGGTGCCGATGAGAATCCACGCCACCAGCGGCAATGTGCGGATGAGATGCGCCAACACCAGACCCAGATCGGTATCGTTCAATCCCCAATTGAAGAAGCGCATGGCGATCGGTGTCGCAATGATCACTTCCGGGAACATGCGTGTGAACAGCACTGCCAAAATCACGCCGTAGCGAACGCCTTTCGGCATGCGGGAAATCACGTATGCCGCTGGTGCTGCCAGCAGGATGGCGAAGATCGCCGTGAATGTGGCGGCTATCAGACTGTGTCGCAATGGATCGCCGACGTTATCCCACGTCATCAATCGGCGCCAGTTATCCAGCGTTGGATTCTCGATCAGGTACGACGGAATCGGAGCTGTCGCCTGCGCAAGTGTGCTGAGGCTCACTTTCACCAATACATAGATCGGTACCAGCAGCGCCGCGGCCACCAAAATCGCAAGAACAGGGAAGATGAATTTCTGCCAGGTCCGTGTATTCGGATTCTCGGCGGTTGGCATGGTTGCCTGACTCATCGATCCACCTCCGATCGTCGTTCAACAAGCAGCATGTACAGCACCACCCAAACGGCAATCATCATGAGAAGGATCACCGCTGCTGCCGATGCCACATTCACATTGTTGGCGGCATACTCGAAGTAAACGAACGAACTCATCACCGGCACGCTTTGTCCGGCGAGAACCATGGCGATGTCGAAGATGCGGAAGGCATCGATCGAGCGGAGAATGAGCGCCATCGTGATGGATGGCATGAGCAATGGCAGTGTGTGATGGATGAACTTCTGCCAGCCACTGGCACCATCGATACCGGCGGCTTCGTAAACATCCTCCGGAATGCCTTCCAGACCTGCCAGCAGAATCAGCACCACCAGTGGCAGCGCCTTCCAGACATCGGCAAGCGCGATGCTGAACATGCCGTGCCATCCCGATTGCTGCCAGTACACAGGCATATCGATGAGGCCGATATCCATCAGGAATCGATTGAGATAGCCGTTGAAGCCCACGAAGTAGAGCATGGCAGCACCGGCCACGAGGGTTGGCACACCCATCGGCAGCAGCACGACCGTGCGGAAGATTCCGCGCCCGCGGAAGGTGCGGGAAAGCATGACTGCGATACCCATACCAATCACCATCTCGAGCGTCACACCGATGACGGTTATACCGAGCGTATTGGTGAGCGCATCGGTGAAAGTGCTTTTGTTCACCACTGTTCGATAGTTATCGAGGGTGAGGTCACTCGAACCCGCATGAACAAAGCTGTACCAGATCGATTGCGCCACTGGCACCAGCATGAAATAAAGAATGTAGAGCGCAAACGGGAGCACCATAGCTATTTCCAGCTTGTGCTTCCGTATCCACCATCCAACCCCACCACGTTTCCTGGGCTGGGGTAGGTTGGCCCAATCCGAGCCAGCCGAAACAGTTTGCTGCATGCGAATTCTCCTCCTTCGAGAATGCCGAATCTGCCGTGGGCAGCATGACCACAACCAGCGATATGCTCGCCATATCGCAATATCCTTACCTTGATACCACGTAGGGTTGTATGCAAAGTGACCAATCATCCCGAGTTTGCGGGATGAATACAATACACTTGACGTAGACCCCTCCAACACGTCATGCTTATGACACGCTAAAGGTTCGGGCAGTGTGCCCGGCAAAAAGCAGACGAATACGCCCGGTTCGGAGTCTCTGTTCACATGTGGATGTGAACGCGAATCTCGGGCACGTTAGCAGTTTGGAGGACAAACATGTCGAAGGACTTCCTCGTTCCAAATGCCGTCAACAAGCTTATGCAGGATGCGATGTATGGTCGCGCCAGCCGCCGCGATCTCATCAAGCGCGGATCAGCACTCGGTCTCTCCGGTGCACTCATGGGCAGCGTACTGCGCATCGCCAGTGTCGGCGCGCAGGATGCCACCCCCACCAGCCAGGAGGCTGGCTGGAGCCTCACCAAACCGGAATGGCTGGATGTAGATCTCAGTGGTGTTGAACTCAGCACCGTGCTGGCTGCCGATGGTACCGGCGCTCCGCTGGACCAGGCCATCTGCGATTTCTTCGCCGAGCACACCGGCGCCACCGTCAACTACATCAAGGGTGCGGAATCGGCTACTGATCGCCTGACCTACTACACCCAAACGCTGAACGCCCAGAGCTCTGATATCGATGTGTTCACCGTCGATGTGATTTGGCCGGGTATCCTCGCGGTTCACGCCGAGGATCTCACCGATGTCGCTGCCGAACTCGCCGAAGTTGGTAACACCTTCTTCGAGCGCATTCTCACTAACAACAAAATCGGTGATGTACAGGTGTCGCTGCCGTGGTACACCGATGCCGGTATGCTCTACACCCGCACCGATCTCCTCGAGAAGTACGGAGCCAGTGCTCCCACCACCTGGGCCGAGCTGGAAGAAGCTGCCGCTGCCATCGCCGAAGGCGAAGCTGGCGAAGGCAACTCCAACTTCGTGGGCTACACCTTCCAGGCTGCTGCGTACGAAGGTCTCACCTGTAACGCCCTCGAGTGGGTGTACTCCAACGGTGGTGGCACCT
>JAFAEA010000361.1 GCA_023424355.1 Chloroflexota bacterium
CGACCTTGCTCGCCTTTGAGTCGCGATCCTGCACGTCGGAACAGTTGCCGACAATTTTCCTCTGTTCTATCCACCATTTCGCCGATCTCGGCGAACGAAAGTTCCAGAGATGTTCGCAGGACCCACACAGCTCGTTGCACCGGCGAGAGATTCTCCAGCATCAGCAGCAACGCCATGCTGATATCTTCCCGTGTTATCGCCTGCACTTCTGGCCCTGGAGTGTGCGTATCCGTCAGATAGGGCTCAGGCAGCCACGGGCCATGATAGCCCGTGGCTGTCCGTTTCGAGGTGCGAAGGGTATCGATTGCCAGATTGGAAACCGTGCGATACAGCCACTTCGGGGGAGAATCTACCCTGCCCGCTGGCTGATTGAGTAACCGGGTCCACGCTTCCTGAATCACATCCTCGGCATCGCTCACACTGCCTGTCATCCGA
Source organism: Chloroflexota bacterium (assembly GCA_023424355.1). Classification (GTDB taxonomy): domain Bacteria; phylum Chloroflexota; class Chloroflexia; order Thermomicrobiales; family UBA6265; genus UBA6265. The sequence goes on from JAFAEA010000361.1 coordinate 436, forward strand.
TAGGCGAGTGCGAAGAGTTTCGGATATGTTTCCTGATACGTGGAATCCTGAATCATTGCACCTCATCGAGTCCAAATGGTGTGGGGCGAGAACTGAAACCAATTGCCATCCGGTTCCAGGAGTTGATTGCCACAATATTCACCGTGAGATCGATCATCTCCTGTTCGCTGAATTGACTACTCACTGCCTGATACAAGTCTTCCGTTACACCCTGCTCATTGAGTTTGGTGAGCGCTTCGGTCCAGGCCATGGCAGCGCGTTCGCGATCGGTGAACCAATCGGCTTCCCGCCAGGAATCGAGAGTGGCGAGTCGATCAATGCGTTCGCCTATTTTGAGCGCATCCTTCCAGTGCATGGCCAGGCAATATGCACAGCCATTGATCTGGGATGCGCGAATCTTCACAAGCTCTTGCAAGCTCTTTTCGATACTACCGGAGTTGGCTACTTTCTGCACTCCGTTGATTGCGCGCATCGCGGGAGCAGTGAGCTGCTGATCCTTGATGCGATATTCGTGCTTGCCGCCTTCCACAAAGATGTCTGATGCTGCCGGTGATGTTGAACGGTTCATGTGTGTTCCTTCCATATAAAAACTGCTTCTGACCAATTGACGGAGCAGCATCCGAAAACGTGACACACAACCGTTGGACCGTGAATTGAGGGCAGATTAACTGTGCGAAAAATGGTTTGGCCGGCGGAGCAGGAAGCTCAACGCCGGCCAACCGGGGGTGGGGAGGAGAGATGTTGAATGGGGCTATCCCTTTCAACACTCGTAGTATCTGGTTTGGTTCTGAGCCAGGCCTGAAACAATCCTGAAAGCTCGCTGAATTTTCTGCGTTAATTGTTTGTCGCGGGAACCTCGAACGGAAATGCCTGACCTGTGCCGAATGCGACATTGATGCGGTTCCAGGTGTTGATGCTGAGAATTGCCCAGGTGAGATCCACCATCTCCTCTTCGGTGAAATGCTCGCGCACGGCGTCGTACACCGAATCGTCCACGTGATTATCGGCATTGCGTGTGAGCGCTTCGGTCCATGCCAGTGCGGCTTCCTCGCGAGGGGAGAACACCGCGGCTTCGCGCCATACGTTGATTACGGCCAGATGATCCACCCGCATACCCAGCGCCAGTGCCGCCTTCCAGTGTGCTGCCAAACAGCGGGCACAACCGGTGATCTGCGACGAGCGGATGCGCGCCAGTTCCAGCGTGGTTTCCTCGATGGAATCTGAAGCGACACCCTTGCTGAACCCGGAGAGTGCTTCGCGACCGGGATTGAGGAGTTTGATATCCGAAAGTCTTGCCATTGTACATTCCTTCCTAAAATGAAGTATTGAAGATCTTCATCATATCGCAGTCGTCAAATTCGTCAACATGCGGAAGGAATATCATTGGAAAGCGAGGGCTATCGAACCTCTGGGGGCCCCTGACGCACACGCTCGAGCAGCGTCTCGAACGTCTCGTCTTCCCATCGACTCTCAATAAACCAGGTGGCCCCGGCATCGATAAGTGGTTGGAGCATGGCTGCGTTCTTTTCCTGATCGGTGCCGGAACTCATGCCCTCCACAACGATATCGAACGACGCATCACTGTTTCGATGCTGCTTCATCCATTCAGCCACATCCCGGATCGAATCCGGGTGCACGGTGCCGTTCTGTTCTTCCCGACCAGATCGATCGCTGACGATGATGCCATCGTACTTCGCGGCCCGATTGAGCGATTTCTCGAAAGGCAACGCTGCGACCGGCCAAATCGGAATCCGTGGCTGCTGCACGGGAACCGGGCGGAACTGCAACTTATCGGCGGTATAGTGCTTGCCGTTGTAGCTAAACAATTCACCTGTCCAGGCGAGATCAAGGATCTCGAGGCATTCATCCAGCAGCTCGGCTCTGGTCTTGCGTTCCGGGTGATCGGTATTTACGCGGGAATAGCCGCCATCCCACTCTCCGCCAAGCCCCACTGGTATCACGAGACGACCGTTACTCAGATGATCAAGTGTCAGCGACTCCCGGGCGACCTTCCAGGGTCGGCGTCGGGCAAGTGAGAAGATCATGGAGCCGATGGTGATGCGCTCGGTCACCATGGCCATAGCGCCCAGAATCACCCAGGGATCGAACACATCCCGCGGACCCACGGCGATATCGTCCCAGGCAAAAACGCCGTCCCAGCCATGGTCTTCGGCTTCTTTGGCAAGCTGAACATACTCGTTGGCGGTGCCATACGAGGTCACAATTCCGTATTTCATGGTGGGTCCTCCATTACTGCACGTTTTGAACAACTACTTACAGGCTAGCACCTAACTGAATCTACACAGCTATGAGGGTGAACCATCGCTATGGGTGTAGGATGAAGAGAGAAACGACGTTGAGATCTAACAAAGGCAGGAGAAACCATGCCCAAACTCGAACTCACCTCCGTAACCATCGGTGCTCCGAAACCGCGGGAGTTGGCGCGCTTTTACGCCAAACTGTTGGGTGCAGATCTCAAGACAGACGATCCGCCACGAGAGGGGCATCCAGCAGATGCAGGTTGGGCGCAGGTGCAAACCACTTCGGAGTTCGGTCAGATCACGCTCAACTTCGAATACGAGCATCAGTGGCAAACTCCGGTGTGGCCCAGTGAGCCGGGCAAGCAGCACATCACCCAGCATCTGGATATCCGTGTGGACGATCTGGAGGCCGCAGTCGCCTGGGCGGAGGAGTGTGGTGCTGTGCAGGATCCATTTCAGCCTCAGGAATCCGTGCGGGTAATGCGAGATCCTGCCGACCATCCGTTCTGCCTCTTTCTGGGTGGCTAGTTCCGAGTGAGTCCCGCAGTCATCATCTCCACGATGCGCATGAGTGCGTCATCTGAGACAGGTTCATCTACCACAAAGACACTGAAAAAGATCGCTCCGCCAAGGAGTCGGTGCGTGGCCGAGACATCAGCGTCGTTCCGGATGTCGCCTCGATCTCGGGCTCGATCGAGAATGGTGGTAATTTCCCGCATTTCCGCCGAGACAAACTGCTCCCGCAATCGTGTTGAGACCTCGGGAGA
>JAFAEA010000411.1 GCA_023424355.1 Chloroflexota bacterium
GCTCCAGCTGTTGGTGCGTATCGATTCGTGGCGATCATCTGTCTCCGCCCTCCATTTGCGATGGGAGCGCGAACAACGCCAGGCCGGTGGCGGAGTAACCCTCGCCCAGCGCCAAAATGTGCAATCCCAGTTTGAGCTGCTGGTGGCCAATCGCCCCATGCGCTTGTGGTGGACCCATATCGCCATCTCCCTGGGGGTCATCGCATTGGTGTTGGCGATGGCATGGGATCTCGATGACCTGAAGTGGGTCGGATTCTGGCTGGCGCTGCCGATCGGCGTGGTCATCGCCGCCGTGCTTGGGTATGCCTGGAGCCTGGTGAATCAGGCCAACACCCGCCTCGCTGCCATCAGTGCCACGCTTTACGGACCCGCCCCGCCACGAGTGAAGGTCCGCTCGATCCAGACGATCGACGGCGACGAATCCAGCTAGTCGGGGCGTTGTTGCCTGCTACGACTTCGTGAGCCTGGCGATTCCACGGGACTGGAACCACGCCATCGCGGCATCGCCAATCATCACGAGGGCGATGATGACGCCGCCCAGCAGGGTGCCGGTGTGCGTGAGCGCGATGGCGCCAGCAATGATCCAGGCGATATTCCCCAACACCGACAGCACGCGCAGAAGTCGGGACTCCGTGCTGAATGCCATTATCAGCAGGATCGAGAACAGCAGCAGTGCCCAGATCACCGGCTCACGCCAGTTGGTGGGCAGATCGGTCCACTTCCAGATCTCGGGAGCGCCGAATAGAAGTATCGCGCCCACAAAACAGGCGATCGCATCGATCAGCAGGGAGGTGGTGCTGGAGAGTCGCATTGGCACCGGCTCCTTTATTTAGGCGCTAATTCACCGCAATATCGCAGCGGATATCGCTCTCGGTATCCGGCACGGAGATGGTGAGCTCGCCATCGTCATCCACTGATGCCTCCACGGTCACGCTGGCATCATCGTTGGCACTGCAGGCCACGGTGACATCGGCGCTATCTTTGATATTCACCAGATCGATCTGCACTTCATCATTGGCCGCCACGATATTGCTCACCCAGCCATCGCTATTGGTGGCGAGATAGGTATCGGAATCCTCGTCGTTGAGTTCCCATTCCGTGAGTACATTGGCCGGCTCGCCCTGTTCAGTGATGTTCAACGCCAGGGTCTGGTGATCGCTCACATCGCCATCCGGAGAGGTACCGGCATCCTCCGGGATCAGTGCCAAACCATACCCCGCAAACTCGGTGTAATTGTGGGTTCCGCGCTGGAAGAAGGCGGGAGTATAGCCCGGAGCCACGGTGTTGTTGTGCAATACGACACCAATGACGATGTCGAATCCGGTGGGACTATTCAGCTGACACATGCCCTCGGCATCCGTATCGCAGCGGTTGAACCAGCCATCGTCCTGCACATCCCACTCGATCTCATCGGCGAGGTCATCGTTCTCGAAATCCCAATCATCGTCGGCCAACACAAAAGTGAGGGCCACGCCCTCTGCTGGCGTGCAGCGTCCGCTCTCCACCAGCTGCTGCGGCGAGGGGGACTTGCCACCAGCGGGATTAATGCGGCCGGGATCATCCTCGCAGTACAGCACCATCACCGGCATATCGGTGTAGGTGCGGTCATCCTGCAGTGCGCTCACCTGGGTGGTGGGCACAAGTAGGAGGAGAAGAGTGGCGATGAGATTGATCATGTCGGCTCCCTTGCAGTTCGATTCGGATCTACTCCTTCTATTGTAGAGCGTACAGCATGTGCCCCCGGATTTCTGCAGACACTTTCGGCAGGTCAATGTAGAATCCCGAGGATAATAGTCGGAATATCAGGAGTAGATCAGTTCATGGCACAGACCTCGGAGAAAATCGAACGAATCCGGTACGAACTCAAGCCGCGACCAGCCAGAGTGGTATCGGTTACCGAGCTCAACCCGGCATACAAGCGCATTGTGGTGACCGGCGAGGAGTTCCACGATTTCCAGACCAAATCCCCGGCGGATCACATTAAGGTGGCCCTTGAGGTGGATGGCGAGCGGATTATGCGCGATTACACCCCACGCTCGTTTGAGAACGGCGAGCTCACCCTCGAGTTCGCGCTGCATGCGGATGGTCCGGTAACCACCTGGGCGCGCAATGCCGAGGTTGGCAGCGAGCTCACGATTCTGGGTCCGCGAGGATCCGCGGTGACGAAGCCCGTGTTCGATGCGTATGTGTACATCGGTGATGAGACGCTGCTGCCGGGAATTGGTCGGGCGATGGAGCTGGTTCCGGCCGATGCGAAGTTCATCGGTGTGGCCGAGATCGAATCCGCAGCCGACAAGATCGAGCTGCCGGCGGACGAGAACGACACCATCATCTGGGCGGAGCGGAACGGTCGCACCACTGGCGAGGCGTTGATTGGGGCGCTGAACGGCATGGAATGGCCGGAGGGCGAGGTGTGGGTGTACATCGGTGGCGAGGCCACCTCCGTGCGCGATGCTCGCCGTCATGTACTGAACGACCGCGGCTTGAGCCGCGAGAACCTCGGCATGAGCGGCCACTGGAAGCTTGGCCAGAGCGATTTCGATCACCACGCCCCGATCGAGGAGTAGACTTCTGTCGAGGAATCGTCTCCCCGATCGATCATGTCGACACGCGATGTAGAACCGTCCTAAACGGCGCATCGCGCTGTTGTATGGGCGGTCTGAGAGGAAACAATTCCAACACCCGCGATTCGGCAAACTGGTAGCGTCACCCTTTATGGGTGACTCCCCAATGTGACCCACAGCCGAAGGCGGCCGAACGAAGTAGAGGGCCTGCTGCCGCTTCTCGCCTACGGCTCGGCCATGGCAGCGAAGCGAGCCCCGTGGGTCACGCTATCTGCGACCCTCAATCTCTGGACAGAGGAGATGGTGAAGATGAGGAATTTTTCCGGCCCGGGAAATGTTC
>JAFAEA010000077.1 GCA_023424355.1 Chloroflexota bacterium
GCGGAAGTCGTCGCCAAGACTCTCTCCGCCCTGCGCGATGAATTCGGTGCTCGCCTTGAGCTGGCCGATCCGAATGTGATGGCGTACGCGTGGGTGGTCGAGTTCCCGCTGCTGACATGGGACGAGGATGGCAACCGTTGGGATGCCACGCACAACCCGTTCTGCGGCTACTTTGAGGAAGATGAAGACAAGCTCGAGAGCGATCCCGGCAACATCCGCAGCAAGCAGTACGATCTCGTGGCCAATGGCAACGAACTCGGTGGTGGCTCGGTGCGAAACCACAAGAAGAGCCAGCAGGAGAAGGTGTTCGGCCTGATGGGCATGAGCGAAGAACTGCAGCAGGATCGCTTCGGTAGCATTCTCACTGCGCTCGAGTATGGCGCTCCGCCGCATGGTGGTATTGCGTTCGGTCTCGATCGCACCGTGATGTTGCTGGCGGATGAGGAGAACATCCGCGAAGTTATTGCCTTCCCGAAGAACAACCGCGGTGTGGACATGATGTTCGAGGCGCCAGCACCGGTCGAAACCGCCCAACTGGACGATATCGGTCTGCAGCTGAAGCCGCAGAAGCCGGCTCAGTCGTAAGCCTCGGGGTTAATCCCCGAGCTAGAAGAATCTGATATTTGGTGGAGCCGTATCAGCATGCTGGTGCGGCTCTTCTCAATCAACAGAGGCAGAATTTATGAATGAACAACACGATTGGCTGAACGCCATCGCCTCCACCCAATACGCATATCTCACCACTACCGGCAGGAAATCCGGGAATCCGCATCGAATCGAAATCTGGTTCGGGGTGAGTGATGGCCGCATCTACCTCATGTCTGGCGGGCGTGAGAAATCTGACTGGGTGCAGAATCTGATTGCCGAGCCGGTGGTATCCCTCGAAATCGGTGACGAGACGGTACGTGGATTCGCGACCATCCTGGAGGAAGGATCGGATGCGGATCGTACTGCTCGCACGCTATTGGTGCAGAAGTATCAAAAGAAGGATGAACTCAAAGGCTGGGGCGAGAACTCGCTGGCAATCGCCATCGATGTGATCGATTAGCGGGTCCAGCTGAGGCGACTGGTGGAATCGATCTGGTCGTTCTCGATCAGCACCTTGATATCGCCATCGATGGTCGGTTCATCGCCGCCAAAATCGATGCGGAACGATCGCAGGCTGAATCCATCGCCAGTGAACGCGAGGTACGCGACTTCTTCCCCGAAGAAATCCCACGTGACTGCGTTCGCCTGCTCGCCTTCTGTGAGCCGAACACTCTCCTCTGTCTCCACGTTGCAGAGCCAGAGATCGCTGAGGCCATCGGAATCGCGGATGGTACCGATCACCCAGCGTCCATTCGGGGAAACTGCGCCATCAAAGGCACCGTGAACGCCTTCCATCACGGGCCAGCTCACACCGGTATCGAGATCGCGCATGCCGATGTAGCTGCTCATCAGATCCTCGCCGGTCACTGTGTAGCAGGCGTATTTACCAGCTGCATCGACGGTAATCTTCTCGATTTGCCCGGGTTCGGAGAAATCGGTGGGACCAGGGAACATCACCTCGGAATCGTAGCGAAGAATCCAGAGCTCCAGCCAACCGTTGGTGGAATCGGCCGAGCTGGCGAATACCACAATGCCGGATTCGCTCCAGAACGGATCGACGATCCAATCGGAATCGACGACATAATCCTGACTGCCTTGCTGCAGAGAGCTTTGGCTGTTGGTGAGTCGGCGGGTGCGGCCGGATTCGGTATCCAGCGTAATGAGGTTGCTGAACGAATCCCCCCTGCGCACGTACATGAGGGTGTTGGAATCCGGCTGCCACGAGGGCGCACTGGCATCGCCATCCTTGCGGAGCTCGGTGACGCCATCTGGCGACCACTGGTAGATATCGCCATTTTTGATGAAGGCGATGCGACCAAACACACCTTGCTGCTGCTGCGCCGCGACTGATATAGCCGGCAACGCGAGCACGCCAACGGCCGAGGCGATGAGATTGCGGCGGTTGATGTGGTTGTGGATCATTCCTGGACTCCCGGAGCGCTCGGTGCGTTTCTGAGAACTAGTCTACCCGGCTGATGCCGCGCAGGAGTGCGCGGGCAACCTCGGCTTCGTCCCAGGGGCGATGCTCAAACCCCCAGATGATGCTGGTTTCGTGGCCCTTGCCGGCCAGAAGCACCACATCTCCGGGTTGGGCGCGATCAAAGGCAAGCTGAATCGCTTCAGTCCGATCTTCAATCAGGTGCACCTCGGCAGCTTTGTTCTCGACGCCAGCCGCGATATCCTCCAGAATCCGCATCGGATCCTCGTTGCGTGGATCCTCGCTGGTAATCACCACCACGTCAGCGAGTCGGGCCATCACTTCGCCCTGGAGCGGACGTTTGGCAAGATCACGCTCGCCGGCGCTGCCGGAAACAACCAGCACCCGACCTTCCGGAGTGAGATGGCGCAGCAGTGTCAGAATTTTCTCGAGGCTGGCCGGTGTGTGGGCATAATCGACCACCACGCTGAAAGCCTGACCCTCATCGATCTTCTGCATGCGACCGTGGATACCGGGGGTCTGCGAGAGCGCCGCGACAGAATCCGCAATGGGGACTCCGGCGGCTTCGCTGACAGCAATGGCGCAGAGCGCGTTGGCGATATTGAACTCACCCAGCAATGGCAGCTCGAGCGAGTGAGACTCGCCTTCGGCAACGACCTCGAGGGCCGACCCGCTGTTGCCTGCGACAACATTCCGCGCTTGAAGATCGGCATCGGATGAAATCATTGCGTACGTACGCAAGTTCGCGCCTATCGCGAGGCTCGCCAAACTCATGGCGCCTTCATCATCAGCATTGAGAACCACCGTGCCAGCATTCGCTGCCACTCGCTCAATGAGGAGACCCTTGGCCGCGCGATAGTTCGCGATGGTCTTGTGATATTCCAGATGCTCGTGGGTGATGTTGGTGACACCAGCGATATCGAACTCCGTACCATCCAGCCGGTGCATGTGCAGTCCGTGCGAGGTGGCCTCGATCACGACGGCCTTCGTGCCCGCCTCGACCATCTGGCGGAGGTATCCCTGCACCAAATGCGATTCCGGGGTGGTTTGATGGCCAAGCGAAATGTACGTGCCATCGCCAATCTGGATGCCCAACGTACCGATGGTACCCGTGGCAATCCCCGCCGCCCGCAGAATCCAGCTCACCAGCGCGGTTGTGGTGGTTTTCCCATCAGTTCCGGTGAGGCCGATCGCCGTCAGCTCGCTCGATGGATGGCCGTAGAACGCGGCTGAAATCGGGGCGAGATCGCGACGGGTGTTCTCAACAACAATCGCCGGATGATCAACACCGGCAG
>JAFAEA010000076.1 GCA_023424355.1 Chloroflexota bacterium
ATGCGGCGAGTCGGCGCGCGATCATCTCCGCGCTCCCTCCTGAAAGGCGATCGACGATTCGTCCATCCGCCAGATACAACACCTGGTCGGCGAAGCTCGCCGAGACTGGATCGTGGGTAACCATGACGAGCGTTTGATCGAACTCATCCACAGTGCGGCGAAGAAGTTCCATTGTGGATCGAGCCGATTGCGAATCGAGCGCACCGGTGGGCTCGTCCGCGAAGACCACCGACGGTTTTGCGACGATGGCGCGAGCAATCGCCACTCGCTGCTGTTGACCGCCCGAAAGCTCAGTTGGCTTCGAGTTCAGAAGTTCCTGAATATTCATCGTTTCGCTGATTGTGGCCAACCAGTGTTCATCGATTTTGGCATCGCCAAGTGATACCGGGAGCACGATATTCTCCCGAGCGGTGAGTGCCGGCAAGAGATTGAACGCCTGAAACACGAATCCAATTTGCTCGCGTCTCGTTTGGGTCAGCGCCGGTTCCCGGAGGCTGCTTAGCTCAACATCACCGAGAAAAACCTTGCCGCGGGATGGTTTATCCAGCCCGGCTGCGCATTGGATAAATGTGCTCTTGCCGGAACCAGACGGTCCCATCACTGCGGTGAATGTGCCCTTCTGGAACGATTCGCTCACCTTCCGTAGAGCATGCACAGCATTCTTGCCTCTTCCATACACACGCTCTACAGAATCCAGCCGCACCATCGGGGCTCTCACTGCGCCATAGTTTTGATGTTCAGATTGAGTTGTTTCACCTTGTTTCCGCCACCGCATTTTCCGCCACGTGCTCCTCGCTCAAAGACTTACCTTACATAGTCAAAGGCTATGCCCGTGCGAGTAGCATCTCCGCCATGCTTCCATGGGAATGTGAGGTGGGGTTAGCCCCCAAATGCGGAATTCTCCGGCCAAGCTCGGGACAACGCTTGCATTTGTACAGGCATCACCCTATAGTGAATCCGTGATGAAGAGCCTTGTTGCGAACACCACCGGTATGGATCTGCAAATGATGACTTCGATGATGATTACCATTATTGAGACTACTATTTGCTGGCCTGCCGAGCCGGATGTTCGCTGACGACGCATGAAGAGTCAGTAACAACCACGGGGCGGCAGGCGAGAGCAAAGGGGCTCTCGTTTTTTTGTGCCCACATCTCCGCACCATTCGGCCAGCAACGACGCTCCCGCATGACGCACAATATGGCGACCGATCACCCAATGGTGACGGCCGGGAAGTTCGGGAGAACCGCATGCTGGTAATGAAATTCGGGGGAACCTCAGTCGGCGATGCGCGCCGCGTGCGCGAGAGCGCCAGAATCACGCTCACCAGGCCGGGTCCGCACGTACTGGTGGTATCCGCCTGTGGCGGAGTAACCAATCTGCTACTGGAAGCAGGCAATGCAGCTGCCGTGCATAACAGTGGGGCGCGATCGAAAGCTGTCGAAGCGATTCACGCAAAGCACGAGAATGTTCTCGCCGGTATCGGCGACCAGTATCTGCGAACGCAAACGCGCGCCAGCATCGATCAACTGCACGCTTCTCTGGAAACCACGCTCGACGATATCGAATCCTCCCGCGCACTCACCGCGCAGCTTTCCGACCGCCTGGTAAGCCACGGCGAAAAGATCATGGCTACCATGATGAGCGCTACACTGCGCGATATGGGCACGCCATCCGCACCGGTATTCACCGACACAGTTCTCGCTACTGATGGTCGGCACGGATCGGCCCGTCCCAATCGCGAACTCACACGTGAACGCGCAGCCCAGAATATTCAGCCATTTCTCGATGACGGCCGCACCGTGGTTTGCACCGGATTCATCGGATTCTCTCCCGAAGGCAATACAACTACCCTTGGTCGCGGTGGCTCGGATTACAGCGCAACCCTGATTGGCGCAGCGTTGGATGCCGACGAAGTTCAGATCTGGACCGACGTGCCAGGTATCCTCAGTGCCGACCCTCGCAAAGTGAGCTCGGCCCGGGTGATTCCAGAAGTCACCTACGACGAGGCCCAGGAGCTCGCACATTTCGGTGCCAAGGTCCTCCACCCTCGCACCATTCGCCCCGCAGTCTCGGCCGGAATTCCGGTTCGGATTCTCAGCACCTTCCAGCCCACCAATGCCGGCACGGTTGTACGGCAGGGCGGACAGAGTCAGAGGATCAAGGCAACCACAGCACTCAAGGGGCTCACCATGCTAACCGTGGATGTGCCCGAGCTGGAGGATTTGGCTGGCGTCTCGGCTGCGGTATTCGCGCAGCTGCATCAGGACCAGGTCGAAATCATCTCGGTGCAGCAATCCAGCTCTCGCCGCAGCATGACCTTCATTCTCGATACCGCCGGCGATGGCTGCAGCGTAATCGTCAGCCGCATCAGCGCTGCTATCGGCGATCTGGAAGCAGATTTCGATTGCCACGATGACGTCGCCGTGCTGGCTGCAGTCGGCGAGGGCGCGGCCAACACCTCGTCATCACTCGCGCAATTGCTCGCGGTGTTGAGCCGGGCAAATGTCGATGTCCTAAACGCTACCCAGCAGAACAGCAACGCCGCCATGGTAGTGGTGGTACCAGAACATTCCGCCGATCGAGCGGTGCAGGTGGTGCACGATGGCCTCATCGGTAGCGCCCGTGCCAATCGACGTCGCGGCGGGCGACGTCGCGAGATCCAGAACGAGACCTATCGAGTCGGATAATCCACGCAAGGAGAGAGCAACGTGAGTGACAATCGGATTCCTGTAGCGATTCTTGGTGCCACTGGCAATGTCGGCCAGCGTTTTATTCAGTTGCTGGAGAACCACCCCTGGTTCCGGGTCGCGGAGTTGGTGGCAAGCGAACGCAGCGCCGGCAAAAAGTTTGAGGATGCCACCGTTTGGCGCCTCGGTGACGATATGCCCGAAGGTGCTCGTGGCCTGACCGTGCAGGATTACAGTGCGGATCTGCAGAGCCCTCTCGCCTTCTCTGGTCTTCCGAGCGAAGTTGCTGGCGAAATCGAAGGTCGGCTGGCAGCCGGTGGCACGGCAGTGGTTTCGAACACCGCCAC
>JAFAEA010000093.1 GCA_023424355.1 Chloroflexota bacterium
TGGGTCTGGACTGCTGAACTTGATCAGGTATTGGCTGAGATTCTGTCATTGCTCCTCAAAGGGAAATACTACCGCGGATACACAAAAATGCCGCCGGATATCCTCAAGGATACCCAGCGGCATTTGAAATGTGCACACAAATGCGATTTAGCGCTTGGTGTACTGCGGTGCCTTGCGGGCGCGCTTGAGACCGACCTTCTTGCGTTCCTTCATGCGAGGATCGCGAGTCAGCATGCCGGCACTCTTGAGTGTCGGGCGAAGCTCCTCATCGAAGCGAAGGAGTGCGCGGGCGATACCGTGGCGGACGGCGCCAACCTGGCCACTCACACCACCACCGACCACGGTAGCGACGACATCGAATCGCTCGCTCGTCTGGGTGGCGCGCAGCGGAGCCTGCAGCACGATCTGATTGAGACCGCGACCGCCGAAGTAATCGGCGCTGGTCTTGCCATTTACAGTGATGTTGCCGGTGCCTGGGTACAGGCGAACGCGGGCGACGCTGGTCTTACGGCGACCGACGCCATAGTAGAACTGACCCTTTGGGGTCGTGGTTGCTTCGCTCATGGATCCTCCCCCTATCGCGTCGCGGTGTTATCGAGCTCGAGAGCGGTTGGGCTCTGGGCTTCGTGCGGATGATTCGGGCCGGCGTATACCTTCAGCTTCTTGAGCTGCTGGCGACCGAGATTGCTGCCCGGGAGCATGCCACGGACAGCGCTCTCAATGATGCGCTCCGGATGGCGAGCTCGCATGTCCTTCAAGCTGGTAGTTCGAAGGCCGCTCGGGTAGTTCGAGTGCTGGTAGTAGTTCTTCTGGGTTTCCTTGTTTCCGGTTACGCGCACCTTATCGGCGTTGATAACCACAACAAAGTCGCCAGTATCTACATGTGGTGTGTAGCTTGGCTTGTGCTTGCCGCGCAGGGTTGCTGCCACGGTGGTCGCCAATCGACCGAGGGTGATCCCCTCTGCGTCGACCAGGAACCAATTTCGCTGCTCGAAATCGGCAGCTTTGGCTGAGTAGGTCTTGCGATCCACGATTCGTTCTCCCATTACCGTTCAGATGAAATCTGACCGATTCAGATTTCTATGCGCCCACACACCGGGTCGGGATCGGGAACATCGGTTCCGTACCCTACTCGCCAGAGCATAAGCCCTTGTGGCGGCGCTGTTTGTGGCCCCTTTCGGCGATCGGCGACTTCAATCAGTTCGCCAATCCATGCCGGTGGCCGCTTCTTACGTCCTACATCGGCGAGTGCGCCTGCAACTGTGCGCACTACCTGGGGCAAGAATCCGTCAGCAATGATCCGGATCTCAGCCCCGTGCCCTTGGGCGGGTGCTGTTCCCCACCATGGCTGCACGGGATAAACCGTGCAGTGCATGATGTTCCGCACCGTTCCGCGCCTCCCGAGCGCGGGAGCACCTGCAACGCCAACACCGTTTCCGGCGAACGATGCGAGGTCTACCTCGCCCGTGAGGTGCGCTGCCCCTTCGGCCATGGCCTCCAGGTCAAGTGCGGGCCACCGTTGCCACACACTGTGCTGCAACAATGGCTGCCGAACACCCCACCAAATGCGGTAACGATATTCTCGCCAAACCGCAGAGTACCGTGCGTGAAAGCCTTCACTCTCTCGCACGCAGCCGACCACCGCAAGGTCATCGGCCAAATGCGCATTGATCGCTTCGATCATCCGCGCATCAGACATATTCGGTCGCATATCTGCGACGCTGGCGACCTGCCCTACGGCGTGGACACCCGAATCTGTCCTTCCGGCCAGTTCTGCAGTGCAGTTCTGACCGAACAATCCGGAGAGTGCATTCTCCAGATCTTCCTGAACGCTGCGGCCGTTCTTTTGTTTCTGGCTTCCCACAAAGTTGGTGCCATCGTAGGCGATGGTGAGCTTGAGTGTGGAGGCCATAACCACAGGTTCAGAACGTGCGGTGAGCCGAACCGGGAATCCGGAGCGGCTCACCAAACGGATTAGTCAACAAACTCAATCAGCACGGTCGGAGCGCCATCACCCTTGCGGATGCCAAGCTTGGCAATGCGGGTGTAGCCACCGTTCTGGCCCTCGAAACGAGGAGCCACTTCGGTGAACAGGCGATCAACTGACTTCGGATGATCAAGACGGCTCATCACCAGGTTGCGGGTGTGGCTGGAATCCTCACGAGCAATGGTTACGAGCTTCTCCACCACGGAGCGGAGCTCCTTGGCCTTAGCCTCGGTGGTAACGATGCGCTCATTGAGAATGAGCGAGATTGCCTGCTGGCGCAAGAGCGCCTTGCGCTGCGCTGGGTTGCGGCCAAATTTGCGGCCGGCCTTCTGGTGCCTCACGATTAGGCCTCCTCTTCAGCGGCGCCTACCGCGTCCGCAAAATCGACATCCTCATCGCTGGTATCATCACCAGCAGCCTCTACGGATCCCTCGGGAAGGTAGCCGTACTCAGCCATCTTCTCGCGGAGCTCACCCATGGAGCGAGGACCAAAGTTTCGAATAGAAAGCAGCTGATCTGGGTCCATGGTCAGCACCTGGCCAACCTTGTCGATCTGCTTGCTTCGAAGTGCGTTCAATACGCGTGGCGAAAGACCGAGGTCTGCCAGCGGCTTGTTCTGCACTTCTTCCGGAATCATATTTTCCGCAGATTCCAGCGGAGCTGGCTGTGTGAACTCAGCGAACACACGTGCGTGGGCCATAAGAATCTGAGCGGCGTGGCTCAGGGCATCTTCTGGCTCAACGGTGCCATCGGTCTTGATCTCGAGAATAAGTCGATCGAAGTCGACTTCGGAACCCACGCGGGTCTGCTCTATCACATAGTTCACACGCTCGATGGGTGTGAAGATGGAATCGATCGGGATTTCGCCCAGCGCAACGGTTTCCTGCACCTCGGCCTGCTTGTAGCCCTGGCCGCGGGTGATCCAGAGATCCATATCGATCACGGCATCTTTGCCGGTGAGGGTGGCAATGGGGAGATCCGGGTTTACCAGCTCTACTTCCACCGGCCATTCGATATCCTCAGCGGTCACCACGCGCTCGCCATCTTCGTCCATACGGGCGTAGAGGTGAGCACGAACATCGCCGTGGAGTTCGGTGATCTGGCGCAACCGAACCGCCTTCAGGTTCAACACAATCTCGGTAACGTCTTCACGTACACCAGGGATTGTGGCGAACTCGTGCCAAACATTGTCCACGCGGATGCGGGACACCGCACAACCTTCGAGGCTGCGCAGCAGGATGCGGCGCAGGGCATTGCCCATGGTTGTACCGTAACCTGGCTCGAGTGGTTCTACCTGAAAACGACCGTAGTTGCGTCCCGGCTCGACTTTCTCAATTGTAAAAGTGGGTGTCTGCAACAAGCGGATTCGCCTCCTTTTGTGACCTTACCGGCAATCTTCGCCGGGTTGGTCCGTTCAATTCACTATCACTTTCGATATCTGCCAAACCAGAGTTCCGGGTTGGCACGGAATCGAACTAAACGCGACGTCGCTTCGGCGGGCGGCAGCCGTTGTGCGGGATCGGGGTGGTATCGGTGATGGAAACCACCTGAACACCTGCAGCCTGCAGCGAACGGATGGCCATTTCACGGCCAGAGCCCGGGCCCTTCACAAACACATCCACCTGGCGAAGTCCATGCTCCTGCGCGCGGCGGGCAGCTGCTTCGGCAGTCATCTGAGCGGCAAACGGAGTGCTCTTGCGAGAACCCTTGAAGCCGTTGGCACCAGCGCTGGACCACGAAATGACGTTTCCGTTTGGATCGGTCAGGGTCACGATGGTGTTGTTGAATGTGGCCTTAATGTAAGCCTTCCCACGGGGGATATTCTTACGATCTCTTCGCCGAACACGTCCGGCACTGTTCTTTGATGCACCTCGTCGTTCAGACATGGGTACCTATTCCTCCATACAAAAACACACTTAGCCGAATCACACCGACGAGATCAACAATGGGCAACACCCATCTCCACCTTACGGGGATTCGCTCAACTACCTATTTACCGCGGCTTACTGCGCGCTTCGGACCACGACGGGTGCGAGCATTGGTGCGTGTGCGCTGGCCGCGAAGCGGCAGGCCACGGCGGTGTCGCAGACCGCGGTAGGATCCGATATCCATGAGGCGCTTAATGTTCATGGATACTTCTCGACGGAGGTCACCTTCCACGCGGTAATCGCGGTCGATGAGCTCGCGAAGCCGGTTGGCTTCCTCGTCGGTCAAATCACGAACGCGGGTATCTGGGCTGACACCGGTTTCGGCCAGAATCTTCTGGCTGGTGTACAGACCAATCCCATAAATGTAGGTAAGTGCAATCTCTACCCGCTTCTCGCGGGGGAGATCCACGCCCGAAATACGTGCCATACGAACCTCTCACACATTACGATTCGATATCAAACCCAGCAGGAGCTGGTAAACCGAACCGTCCAACTATTAACCCTGGCGCTGCTTGTGCCGGGGGTTTGTGCAGATTACCCGCACGATGCCCTTGCGGCGAATAATTCGGCACTTTTCGCACCGCTTACTCACTGAAGCCGAAACCTTCATGCTTCCTACTCCCTATACACTGTTCGCGTTGCCCCTGCGAAAATAGTCGCAGCTGACGCACACGCGGATAGCGCTTGTCAGAGACAAGCGCCACGATTAGCTAGTTTACCACCGATGTCAACCTTGGTGTCAAGACCAAAGGTGCATCATCTGTAATCGCCACGGTGAACTCAAAGTGAGCGCTGATCTCGCCATCGGCGGTGACAACGGTCCACTCGTCATCCAGGACTTCAACATCATCAGTACCCAGGTTCAACATAGGCTCGATGGCGAGGGTCATGCCCTTGCGCAGGATCGGGCCATAATTTGCCGAACCGAAGTTTGGAACGTGCGGATCCTCGTGCATGCGTCGGCCAATTCCGTGACCACCATAGCCACGAACAATGCCGTAACCCTTTGGTGCCGCGAATTGCTCCACCGCGAAACCGATGGCACCGAGCCGATTGCCCGGCCGAGCTGCATCAACCGCAAGGTTTAGTGCTTCTTCGGTATCTCGCAGAAGCGCCTGCGCCCTCGGCGAAATGGTGCCAACGCCATAGGTCCAGGCGGAATCACCATGCCAGCCATCGACAATTGCACCGATATCAACGGCGATGATATCGCCATCTTTCAGCACACGCTTACCGGGGAATCCGTGCACGATTTCTTCATTGACGGAAGCGCAGATGCTGGACGGGAATCCGTTGTAGCCGAGGAAGCTGGCGAGCGCATTGTGCTCTTTCAGGGTATCTACCACAATCGCATCGAGCTCACCGGTGGTTACACCTGGTGCAATCGCCGCCTGAACGCGTTGATGGCACAGGGAAACAACATTCCCGGCAACCTTCATTTTTTCGATGTCGCGATCGCTCTTAATGGTGATAGCCATGCCAGTTTTCCTACAACGCTCGCGCTAGGCGCGTTCTCGCACTGCGGCGAGAATTTCTTCAGTAACAGTATCGATCTGCTGATCACCGTTTACGGAGACCAGGATCCCCTTGCTGCGGTAGTAATCCAGCAGCGGTTTGGTGGAAGAATCGTACAGAGCCAATCGGCGTTCGATTGCTTCTGGCGTGTCGTCTTCTCGCTGAATCAGCTTTCCACCGCACTTGTCGCAGATTCCTTCCACTGCTGGTGGATCGGATTCCACGTGATACACCGCACCGCAGTTCTCGCAGGTGCGGCGTCCACCAAGGCGGGCCACAAGCTTCTCGCGCGGGACATCGATCTCGACCACCGCGTTGAGGGCAACGTTCTGGTTGGCCAGAATGTCATCCAGCGCGCGGGCCTGAGCCTCGGTTCGTGGGAAACCATCGAACAGGGCGCCGTCAACATCGTCGCCAGACTTTCGCTGGTCGGCGATTTGCGAGAGGCGGACCTGCACGATCGCGTTCGTGAGTTCATCGGGTACCAGATTCCCCGCTTCGATGATGGATTTCACCTGCAAGCCGAGTTCGCTCTGTTGGGCAATGGCCGCACGAAAGAGATCTCCCGTAGCCACCTTCACGAGCTTCAGTTCAGGGCCAATGCGTTCGGCCTGTGTGCCTTTGCCGGATCCCTGGGCACCCATGAGTATCACGTACACGTTGCTAACCACCTTTCCGGCCTGTGTGTTGGTGAGGCGGTGGCCGGAACCGCCTCACTCCGGTTCTAATCGATGAAGCCTTCGTAGTTGCGCATCATCAACTGGCTTTCCAGCTGGCGCATGGTATCGATGGCCACACCCACCACAATCAGCAGCGATGTTGCACTCAGCAGCAAGCTCTCCACTCCCGTGATTCGCGATGCGATAAACGGAAGGATGGCGATTACGCCGAGGAACAGCGCACCAACAAACGTGATGCGTGTTAGCACCTTCTGCAGATACACGGCGGTGTTGCGTCCCGGGCGAATACCAGGGATGAATGCCCCCTGGCGCTGCAGGGATTCAGGAATCCGCTGCTGCTGGAACACCACCACGGTGTAGAAGAAGGTGAACCCGATAACCATGAAGAAGTAGATGATGTTGTACGGAACGGTATCTGGTGAGAACCAGCGACTGATATCCACAGCCAGGTTTCGCACCCATCCCACGTTGGAGCCACTCAGGAAGTTGGCCACCATACCCGGGAATACCATGATGCTCACCGCGAAGATGAGCGGAATCATACCGGCGCTGTTCACCTTCAGCGGGATGTTCGTGTTGGTACCGCCGTACTGGCGATTCCCACGAATGCGCTTGGCGTGGTGAACCGGAATGCGTCGCTGACCTTCATTGATCAACACCACACCCACAACGGTGATGAGTCCGATAATGGCGAAGGCGAGCGTTCCCAGGAAGTTGGTACGGATATCGTTGCCCGTGAGCAATCCGTACACGGCACCTGGTAGCGATGCCACGATACCGCCAAAGATGATGATAGATACACCGTTGCCGATACCGTGTTCGGTAATCAGCTCTCCCATCCAGGTAAGCAACATTGTGCCTGCCGTAAGAGTGATGAGAATGGAAGCGGTGGGCAGGAAGGTATCGCGATCGAAGAGACCGAAGTTCTCGATCAGGTTACCGCCCTGCGGGCTGGAGAACAGCAGCATCTGGCCATAGCCCTGCAAGAGAGCCAATGGAACCGTGATGTAGTGGGTGTAACGATCGATGACGTTACGCCCCTGCTGCCCTTCCTGGGAAAGCTCGTTCAGCCTTGGGATGATGGGCGTCATCAACTGCATGATGATGGTGGCGGTGATGTATGGATATACACCCAGTGCCACGATCGAGAAGTTGTTGAGTCCACCACCGGAGAACAGGTTCAGCATGCCCAGCAGCTGGTTCTGTTCGATGTATGAACGGATACCTTCCCGATCTACGCCGGGCACGGGAACGCTGGCGATCAATCTAAAGATCACCAGCATACCCACGGTGTACAAAATCTTCCGACGAATGTCGGGGATCTTGAATGCGTTGATAACGGCCTGAAGCATCGCCTAGGCCTCCTTGCCCTCAAGCTCGGCAAGAGCTTCAGCACGGCTTGGGCCACCGACCTTGCCAACACGCATGGCCTTGAGCTCGCGATTGAGCTGCAGCCGGCGGGTTCGCGGGCGGGCGCTGGTCCACTCATCGTCTCGTTCGAGAACTTCCACGCTGCCACCGGCACTCTCAATAAGTGCCTGCGCACCCTTGGAGAAACTGTGCGCGTGAACGGTGAGCTTGCTATCGATCTCACCCACTCCGAGGATCTTCACCGGGTAGCGAGTACCGCGTGTGAGGCCGGCTTCTGCCAGCACTTCCGGAGTGATGGGTCCATCAACATCGAGCTCGGCCAGGCGAGAAACATTCACAGTCTCCCACTGGGTTGCCCAGATGTTCTTGAAACCACGCTTGTACGGCATGCGCTGCTGAATTGGCAGCTGGCCGCCTTCGAATCCGGGTCGAACACCACCGCCGGAGCGGGAGTTCTGACCCTTGGTGCCGCGACCTGCGGTCTTGCCACGGCCACTACCGTGACCGCGACCCAGGCGACGGCTTTGTCGTTTCGCGCCCTCATCTGGGCGCAAGTCGTCTAATGTCAAGGGCATCGTTGATCCCAACTTTCATGCTGGCCGTTCAGCCAAAAGGCTACTCGCCAGCAACTTCCTCGACGGTCACGAGGTGGCTGATCTTGTTGCAAATACCGCGGATCGAGGCGTCGTCATTGCGGATCACGCTCTGGTTCAGCTTGCGCAGACCCAGGCTCTTGACCGAATTCTTCTGATCCTCAGGACGACCGATGGTGCTGCGCACCAACGTGATCCGCACCTGGCCGCTGGCGGCCTTCTGCGTGCTCGTCATTACTGCTGATCTCCTCCGGTTGCCGGGGCATTACCTCGGCGACCGCGGTTCTGCTGGCCACGGCCACGCTGTGGGCGTCGCTCCTGCGGCTGCTGCAGCGGGGTTGGCTGGCGTCGCTTCACTGCACCAAGATCAGCACTCTGGCCACCGTGTGCAAACGGCTGGCGCAGGTTACCAACATGGGCGCGGCGCTTGGCCACAGAAGCTTCGCTCTCCAGCATCTGGAGGGCGAGGATGGTGGCGCGTACAACGTTCACCGGGTTGTTGTTGCCGTGGCTCTTGGTGAGGATATCGCGGATACCCGCGCTCTCCACAACCGCACGCACAGCACCACCGGCGATAACACCAGTACCAGGGCTGGCTGGCTTCAACAGCACGCGGCTGGCGCCAAAGGTGGCTTCAACTTCGTGCGGAATGGTGCCGCCGTCCAGCGGAACGGTGATGACGCTCTTGCGAGCGGCTTCGGTTCCCTTGCGGATGGCATCCGGCACTTCGCCGGCCTTACCCAGGCCAACACCGACCCGGCCCTTGCCATCGCCAACAACCATGATGCTCCCGAAGGAGAAGGTGCGGCCACCGGCGTGGGTTTTGGATGAGCGATTGATGCGTACCAATCGCTCCTCGAATTCGCTTCCCTGCTCTTCGTCGTTACGACGGCGGGATTCTCGATTACGATCCATGCGTTACTCCGTATCTTCCCGGACTCGGCAATGTGCCTGACGCCCAGGAAAACGCTATGTGGCTAGAACTTCAGGCCACCTTCGCGGGCGCCATCGGCAACCGCCTTGATTCGGCCGTGATAGAGGAATCCACCGCGATCGAAAACAACGTTTTCGATACCAGCCGCCTTGGCGCGCTCGGCGATAACTTCGCCAACCGCCTTGGAGCGTGCTGTTTTGGTGGCACCTTCGCCAGCCTTTTCCTTAACCGCATCTTCAAGATCACTGGCTGCCACAAGGGTGTGACCGGCGAGATCATCGATGACCTGGCAATAAATGTGAGCCGAGGAACGGAACACGTTCAGCCGTGGTCGGGCTGCAGTTCCATTGACCTTCGCGCGAACGCGCACGTGGCGGCGCTTGCGCTGGCTCAGTGGTTTTCTGTACTTGAGTCGCATCTGAGCTCTCCATCAGCACCAGAAGCCATTCACAGCAAGCTGAAATGGCCTGGTGAGGTTACTTGGCCTTACCAGCCTTACCGGCCTTACGGCGCACATACTCGCCCTGGTATCGAATACCTTTGCCCTTGTACGGCTCGGGTGGTCGAATACCACGGATTCGGGCAGCCTCTTCGCCAACAACCTGCTTGTTGATGCCGCTGACCGAGACCTTGTTGCTGCCCTCTACTGCGTAGGTGACACCATCTGGCGGGGTGAGGTTAACCGGGTGGGAGAAACCAACGTTCAGCACCAGGTTCTTGCCCTGAAGCTGCGCGCGGTAACCAACGCCCTGGATCTCCAGCACGCGGGTGTACCCATCGGTAACACCTACAACCATGTTGTTCAACAGGCTGCGGGTAAGACCGTGGAGCGCCTTGATATCGCGATCCTCGCTTTCGCGCTGCACCAGCAGGCGGCCTTCTTCCTGAACAATATTCACCTTGTTCGACAGCTGCTGGCTGAGTTCGCCCTTGGGACCCTTCACCTTTACGGCGTTGCCCTTGGCGATATCAACCTGCACCGTTCCTGGAACGGGAATTGGTTTGATTCCGATTCTCGACATTGCAATACCTCGCATAGGTGGCGTGCACGGATTTCAGCTCCGCGCCGCACTGCTACCAAACGGTGCAGAGCACCTCGCCACCGATTCCGCGCTTTCGGGCTTCATAACCCGTGAGAACACCATCGGGTGTGCTCACAATGGCAATGCCGAGGCCACTCTTCACGCGCGGCAGCTTATCCTTGCCGGCGTACACGCGCAGACCAGGCTTGCTGATGCGCTTGAGTTCACGGATCGTGTGACGCTTGTCCGGACCATAGCTCAACTCGATGCTGAGCTGGTTCTGCGGATGCTTCTCAATAACGGTGTAGTTCCTGATGTAGCCTTCCTTCTTCAGGATATCGGCAATAGCAATCAGGATCTTGGTTGCGGGCATTGTTGTTTCCGGCTTTTGGGCCGTGCCCGCATTGCGAATCCGGGTCAGCATGTCGCTGATAGGATCATTTACGCTCATGCGATGTTTCCTTCACTAGTGGTATCTGGCACCTGCCAGACCTACTAACTCACTACCAGCTGGACTTCTTGACGCCCGGCAACCGGCCCTGGTTGGCCAGTTCGCGGAAGCAGATACGGCAAACGCCGAACTTGCGCATGTATGCGCGACTGCGACCACAAACCTTGCACCGATTTACAGCACGAGTGCTGAACTTCGGTGTGCGGTTCGACGCGGCGATGCTACTTTTCTTCGCCATGTATTCCTCCGTAAGGTGGTTCGCTACTTGGCGAACGGCATGCCGAGGGCGGTGAGCAGAGCTCGGCCCTCTTCGTCTGTCTTGGCGGAGGTCACGATGCTAATTTCGAGGCCACGCACCTTATCGATCTTGTCGTAATCGATCTCTGGGAACATGATCTGCTCGCGGAGACCGAGGGTGTAGTTACCACGACCATCGAACGAGTTCGGAGAAATACCGCGGAAGTCGCGAATGCGCGGAAGCGCAGTTGCCACCAGGCGATCAAAGAACTCATACATGCGGTCACCACGAAGGGTGACTACCGCACCGATGGGCATGCCGGCGCGCAGCTTGAAAGATGCAATGGACTTCTTGGCGCGTGTAACTACTGGCTTCTGGCCAGCAATCATCGTCAAGTCACCCACGGCAGCATCAAGGGCGCGGCCATTGGCTACTGCCTCACCCAGACCGATGTTGAGCACAATTTTCTCAAGCTTCGGTACCTGGTAGAGGTTCTTGTAGCCGAATTCGTTCGTCAGCGCAGGAATCACATCCTGCTTGTATTGCTCACGTATTCGAGCCATTCCAACCTGCCTTCACATCCGGGTTTGGTCCCGGAAATCCATACCATTCATGGCGTTACCGCCTGGTCTGTCATCAGCGGATCTTCCGCCTGACACTCAGGCCGCCATCACTCTTATGTGGTTTCCATCCACAACCCGCGCACTAGGCGTTCGGGTTAGGAATGGTATTACCCGTTTTCTTGGAGAACCGCTCGTTCTTGCCATCGTCGTTACGACGAATGCCAACGCGAGTTGGTTCATCGGTGCCTGGCTCAATCAGCATCACGTTGGATACGTGCAGCGGAGCCTCCACCTCAATAATGCCGCCCTGGCGGGCCTGGCCTTGCTTTCGGTGCTTCTTGACGATGTTCACGCCCTCGATCACCACACGATCGGTATCAGTGATGTAGCTACGAACCGTGCCGCGCTCACCCTTGTTTCGACCGGCGATGACGATGACCTCGTCACCCTTAACAATCTTTCGCATTGCTCGCCCTACAGTACTTCTGGTGCCAGCGACACGATGCGCATGAATTGCTTCTCGCGCAGCTCGCGTCCCACAGGACCGAAGATACGGGTGCCGCGTGGCGCATTTTGCGCGTTAATCAGCACTGCCGCATTGTCATCGAACTTAATGTGGCTGCCATCCGGGCGGCCGTATTCGCTGGCGGTGCGCACAATAACGGCTCGCACAACATCGCCCTTCTTGACCGCGCCATTTGGCTGCGCGCTCTTGACTGACGCGATGATGACATCGCCAACACCACCATATTTCAGGGAGGAGCCACCGAGAACGCGAATGCACATGATTTCACGTGCGCCGCTGTTATCTGCAACCCGCAACCGACTCTGTGTCTGAATCATCGATCCTTACCTCTCCAGGCATGATATCGATCATCTCTCTTATGGGAGGATGGATCGGGTTATACCTGCACCGCGCGCTCGAGTACCTCGCGCACAATCCAGCGTTTTCGCTTGGAGATCGGGGCGCACTCTTCAATGCGTACCGTATCGCCAATCTTGCACGTACCGTTTTCATCATGCGCGAAGAACTTGCTCGTACGACGCATCCGCTTGTTGTACAGCGGGTGGGTGCGAACAAAATCCACGGACACGACGACGGTTTTCTCCATCTTGTCGCTTACAACCTTGCCGACCTTCTGGGTGCGGGGAGTCTGATGACGCTCCGCATCCGGGGTGGCAGTGGTTTCCTGAACCTCGCTCATTGGTTCCCTCTACTTATCCAAATCTGCCCGGCGCATTAGGCCTCGGCAGTTTCTCGTTCTGTTCGAATCGTGTGGATTCGAGCAATCGCCTTGCGGATCTCGCGCGGGCGGGATGTGGCGGTGAACTGGCCCACGGCATCCTGGAAGCGAAGATCGCGGAGTTCCTTGTGGAGCTCGGCGAGGGTTTCTTCCATCTGCTCGTTGCTCAGTTCACGGATTTCGCTGGCTTTCATGCAGCACCTTCTTCCGTGGCAACGCGGGCACCCGGGGTTTCGCGGATCATCACCTTGCACTTCATCGGCATCTTCATTGCCGCACGGCGAAGGGCTTCTACTGCGAGTTCCTGGTTTACACCGGCAACCTCATAAATAATGCGACCCGGCTTGATCACGCAGACCCACTCTTCGGGGTTACCCTTACCAGAACCCATGCGAACTTCCGCTGGCTTCTTGGTGATGACCTTATCCGGGAAGATGCGAATCCACACCTTACCACCACGCTTCAGGTAGTTGGTGATGGCGCGGCGGGCGGCTTCGATCTGGCGGCTGGTTACCCATGCCGGCTCCAACGCGACAAGCGCGTAATCGCCGAACGAGATGGTGCTGCCTCGATATGCCTTGCCTCGCATGCGGCCGCGCATTTGCTTGCGGTACTTTGTCCGCTTTGGCATCAACATGTCACTACGCTCCGTTACACAATCCACCGCAAGGCGCGGGCATCTGGCCCGGCCTTGCCGTGCTGTTCATCTTAATCGCCGGACTTGGCGAGATCCGCGGTCAAACTGGCCGCAGTAACCTCATCACGGTTCGGCATCACATCGCCCTTGTACACCCACACCTTCACACCGATTCGGCCGTAGGTGGTGTGTGCATGAACGGTGGAGAACTCGATGTCTGCACGAATGGTGTGCAGCGGCACGCGGCCTTCCATCTCGGTCACCGTGCGGCTCATCTCGGCACCGCCGAGTCGACCGCTCATTTTGATCTTCACGCCCTTGGCGCCACGGCGCATTGCCTGTTGAATGGCATGCTTCATGGCGCGGCGGTATGCCACGCGGCGCTGGATCTGCTCCGCAATGCTCTCGGCAATCAGCCGTGCATTGGTTTCAGGAACCTTGATCTCTTCGATGCGGAGGTTGACCTTCTTGCCAACCTTCTTCTCGATGAGGCCACGGATGCGCTCCACATTGGCACCCTGCTTGCCGATGACAATGCCTGGCTTCGCTGTGTGCAGTGTGACATCGACCTTGTTCGCGCTGCGCTCAAGCTCGATACGGGCTACGCCCGCTCGCTGAAGTTCCTGTTCCACGAGGTTGCGAATAGCAATGTCCTCATGCAGCAACTCAGTATACTGCTTTTCTGCAAACCATTTCGATTCCCAATCGCTGGATACGCCCAGGCGGAATCCTACTGGATGGACTTTACGACCCATTAGCGGCCACCTCTCTCTTCAGCGATGACCGTGATGTGGCACGAACGTCGCAAGATCTTGCCCACTCGACCGCGAGCCTTTGGCTTGAATCGGCGGAGCTGCGGTGCATCATCCGCATAAATCTCCTTGATCCACAGCGTTTCCGGATCGAGATCGTAATTGTGCTCGGCATTTGCCGAAACACTCTTGAGCAGCTTTTCAACATCTTCCGCTGCGCGGTTCGGTACGAACTGCATCATGGTGATGGCATCAGAAACCTTTTTGCCACGAACCATGTCTACGACCAACCGGGCCTTACGCGGAGAGATGCGGACGCGCGAAATTGTTGCGCGGACTTCCATATCTGAATCCTCTCTCTACGGGGCCGACTATCGGCGGCCGCGCTTGTCTGCATCCTTACCGTGACCTCGGTAGGTACGGGTGGGAGCAAACTCGCCAAGCTTGTGTCCAACCATCGGCTCGGTTACGTAGATCGGCACGTGTGTGCGACCGTTGTGAACGGCGATGGTGTGGCCCACCATTCCCGGGAAAATCGTGCAAGCACGTGCCCAGGTGCGGACCACCGTTTTCTTGTTTGTTGCATTCAGGGCATCGACCTTCTTCTGAAGATTTGCGTCGATGTATGGACCCTTCTTTGCAGATCTCGACATCTTGTTCTCCTATATACCCATCAAGTGGCCGCAACCGACATTCGGCGTGAGAACTCGAAGCTCTCGGTCGCGCCCTGTCGTGCTAGCGCCGCTTGTTAGCCGGGCGGCGTCGAACAATCATCGAGTCAGTGCGCTTGTTCTTGCGCGTGCGCTGGAACGCAGGCTTGCCCCACTTGGTTTTGGGCTGGCCACCGATTGGCGCCTTGCCCTCACCACCACCGTGCGGGTGGTCGTTCGGGTTCATAACCGAACCGCGAACGGTTGGGCGTCGGCCCATGTGGCGGCTGCGGCCGGCCTTACCGATCTCGATATTCTCGTGATCGACGTTACCAACCTGGCCAAGTGTGGCCATGCAGCTGAGGTGAACCATGCGAACTTCGCCGCTCGGCATGCGCAGCTGGGCGTAGTTGTTCACCTTCGCCATCAGCTGGGCACTGGTGCCGGCGCTTCGGCACAGCTGGCCACCCTTGCCCGGGTACAGCTCAATGTTGTGTACCTGGGTACCAGTTGGGATGTTGCGCAGCGGCATGGCGTTTCCGGTACGAACCGGAACACTCTCGCCACTCACAACCGTATCGCCAACGCGAACTCCCAGCGGAGCCAGGATGTATCGCTTCTCGCCATCTACATAGAACAGCAGGGCGATGCGGGCGGATCGGTTTGGATCGTATTCGATCGCGGCAACACGAGCCGGAACATCCGGCTTGTTTCGCTTGAAATCGATGATTCGGTAGAAGCGCTTGTTTCCACCACCGCGATGGCGGGTGGTGATGCGGCCTCGGTTGTTACGACCGGCATGCTTCTTCAGCGGCTCGGTGAGGCTCTTCTCCGGCTTCTTCTTTGTGATCTCCTCGAACGTGCTCACACTCATCGAGCGACGCGCCGGGGAGGTTGGCTTGTACTTGCGAATTGCCATTACAAGTGGCTCCTTTCAACCGGTCTAAATCTGCTCGAAGATGTCGATGCGCTGGCCAGCCTTTACGGTAACCATCGCCTTCTTCACCGCGCGGGAAGATCCTGCGATACGGCCCGAACCACGGCGGATCATGCGGAGCTTGGCCTTCGGCTTCACATTGAGAGTGTGTACATCGAGTACATCCACTCCAAATGCTTCCTCAACCGCTGCCTTCACCATGATCTTGGTGGCGTTGGGGTGTACTTCGAACGTGTACTTATTCTGCTCACTGAGCAGGGTGTTCTTCTCCGTGATCATTGGTCGGCGAAGAACTTCTTCAAGTCGCAGCTCTGCCATGGTTATGCGACCTCCTCGGCAGCAGCCTGGCGATCCAGCTTCCACTGGCTCGGCTCGCGGCTTGCTTCATCAAGCGCCCAGAGCTCGTCGATCTGCGAAATGGCCTCTTCGGTCACAACCAGTCGATCGTACTTGAGCACGTCGCGAACATTCAGCATCCCGGCAATCACCGTTTTGGTGTTCGGGAGGTTGGCAGCACCACGGGCCACAACGCTATCAGCGCTCGGCACCACAATGAGCATGGAGCGGCTCTCTGGCAAAGCAGCCAGGGTTTCCTTCATGCTCTTGGTCTTGCCATCGAGCGCCTCGAAGCCTTGCACCAGGGTGAGCCGATCATCGGCAGCCTTGGCGCTCAGCACGGAGCGGATGGCCAGCTGGCGCATCTTGCGCGGCATAGCCTGCGTGTACTTGCGCGGTTGCGGACCGAATACCACACCACCACCGATCCACTGCGGTGCACGCGTGGATCCCTGGCGAGCGCGGCCGGTGCCCTTCTGGCGCCACGGCTTGCGGCCACCACCGCTTACTTCACTGCGTCCCTTGGTCTTGGAAGTACCAAGGCGAGCGTTGTTGTTCTGGCGAACAAGTGCCTGATGCACCACGCTCAGGTGAGGCTCAATACCCCACACGCTTTCGTCGAGCTCGGTGGAACCTACCACCTCACCCTTTGTATTGACGACATCAAATTGCATTTTTGTCATGCTCCCTTCGCCGTTTCAAAGCGCCTGCGCGCGTGAACGGGAACCCCAGCTTATTTCTGGGCCTTCACCGCACGGCGGATCAACAGCGTTCCCTTATTGGGGCCAGGAACAGAACCCTCTACCAGCAGCAGGTTTCGCTCGGTATCCACACGCAGAACTTTGAGGTTCTGCACGGTTACACGCTCGTTACCCATTTGTCCGGCCATTTTCTGGCCCTTGAACACGCGACCCGGCGTGGCCGAGGATCCGATGGATCCTGGTGCGCGCTGGCGGTCGCTCTGACCGTGAGTCTTCTGGGCGCCGCTGAAGCCGTGTCGCTTCATGCCACCCTGGAAACCACGGCCCTTGCTGGTGCCGGTGACATCCACCACTTCGCCCTCAGCGAAGGTATCTGCACTGAAGACCTGACCAACCTCGATACCCGAGTAGTCATCGGCCTTCACTTCACGCAGGGTCTTGACCATGTGGCCAGATTCCTTAACGTGACCCTTCTCCGGCTTATTGAGTTTCTTGGCGATACCAAAACCGAGCTGAACGGCTTCATATCCGTCCTTCTCAGCGGTTCGTACCTGTGTCACCACGCACGGCCCGGCTTCAATTACCGTTACGGGTCGTGCAAGGCCCTGCTCATCAAATATTTGTGTCATACCGAGCTTTCGCCCGATCAATCCGTGAACCATTGGCTCTCCCCTGCATTTCGTCAGGATGTGGGTGCAGCACTGTACGGGCCGCACGCGTTACCAGAGCGTGTTTTGCAGCTAATTCCGGTTATCGGCCGATCTTGCAGCCATACCGCCGGAAAACGCGAATCCTAGAGTTTGATCTCAATATCCACACCAGCTGGCAAATTCAGGCTCATCAGAGCGCGAATTGTGCTACCGCTGGGCTCAAGCACATCAATCAACCGCTTGTGTGTTCGAATCTCAAAGTGCTCCTGCGAGTCCTTATCGATGAACGGAGAGCGCATGACACAGAACTTCTCGATACGCGTTGGCAGCGGCACCGGGCCAGCAACCTTTGCGCCAGTCGATTCAGCCGTCTCTACGATGCGGCCGGCGGACTGATCGAGAATCTTGTGATCATAGGCTTTCAGACGGATTCGGATTTTCTGTGCCGTCTTCTTGGCCGTTACCATTGGCAGATTCCCTCTTCACAGTGGCAGGCTGGCCGAACGTTTTCGGCCAGCCCATCACTAACAACTAACGAATTACTCAACGATGCTGGTTACGGAACCAGCACCCACGGTGCGGCCACCTTCGCGGATGGCGAAGCGCAGTCCCTGCTCAATCGCAACCGGGGTGATCAGCTCAACACCCATCTGGATGTTATCGCCAGGCATCACCATCTCCACGCCTTCCGGCAGTTCGATGATTCCGGTCACGTCCGTGGTGCGGATGTAGAACTGCGGGCGGT
>JAFAEA010000105.1 GCA_023424355.1 Chloroflexota bacterium
ATTCTGCCCCTGAGGAGGTCATGAACATGAAGCTATCCAATCGCAGACAAGCCGTGTTGGCAGGTATGGCGGTACCCATGCTCCCGGGCCTCATTCATGCCCGTCAGGAATCGACACCAGAAGTAGCGCTGGTTGACCAGATCGTCATCGATTTGCCGGCTGAACCGGTGAATATTCATCCAGCCAAAGCCTATTCCGATATCGAATGGAGCATTGTCCATTCAGTGTTCGACGCCCTGATTGGGTTCGACGAATCGGGAGAGATCGCGCCGATCGCTGCCGATACGTTTGAGTTGATCGATGAAACCTCATGGGAAGTGAAACTTCGGAGTGGCATGACATTCCACGATGGCTCTCCGGTTACGTCGGACGCTATCGTGAGAGGTTTCGATCTCGTCACCTGGAGTGATTCGCTATTCTCGGATATCTTCGGTGTGGTCGATGCGGTGGAGGTCGTCGACGAACTTACGGCCAGGATTATCGTGACGGAACCGAGCCCGTGGCTCCCGGCGCAAATGGCCTCCAGCCACGTATTGATTCCGGAGAACTTCGATCCCGGGAAGCCGATCGGCAGCGGTCCATTTCGTTTCGAGGAGCAGCGCATCGGCGAAGATGTCAGCCTCACCCGGTTCGACGACTACGTATCAAGTCCGATCAAGGGCGCACCTATCGCCGAACGGGTGGTCTATCACTTCGTGCCGGATGCCACTACGCGCGTTTCCAATATCCTGTCCGGATCCAGCGATATCGCCAGCTTCTTGCCGGTTGATTCAATCGCGGCTGCAGAGGAGGGAGGCAGTGCGATGAAAACCAGTGAAGTGGCGGGCACCTGGTTTATTCGCATCGCTAACGACGCGGCGCCGTTCGATGATCCACGCGTGCGGCGGGCCCTCAATCTCGCACTGGATCTCGATGCGTTCGTCGGTGTGCTGGTCCACGAAGGCAGCCAGCGGCTGGCATCGTTGTTTCCACCGGTCGGGATGGGATTCGACGATTCCCTCGCGCCATTTGCCTATGATCCCGATGCAGCGCGAGCGTTGCTTGAGGAAGCCGGATTTGGCGATGGCATCGAAACGCGCATGGAAGTATCCACCGATGCATCTCTGCCGATGTGCGAAGCCATCGTGGGGCAGTGGGCAGAAGTTGGGATCAATGTCGAACTGGTTGTGAGCGATCTCGGCACCTTCAATGCCGGCTGGACTGATTCGGAAACACCTCCGCTGCGGATGGCGAGTTGGAGTCCGGTGTTCGATCCGTCGACCTTGCTGAATTTGGTCTGGCGCACGGGCGGCATTCTCAGTCGCTACAGCAACGAAGAGGCCGATGCACTGATCGAAGAGGGCGCCTCGATGTTCGGCGATGAGCGAACCGAGGCATACCGGCAGTTGGGAACTGTGCTCCACGACGACGCAGCTGGCGTTTTCCTTTGGAATCTGATGCACGTGGCGGCAGTCACAGTAAAGGCCGAGGCGTGGACGCCTCGACCTGATCAATGGATTATGGCACTCGCTCGTTAGAACACGAACCGACCGGCAACCAAGAACAGTGCCAGCAAGAACAGCGGAATCGTGGCCAGCAGCACCAAATCTGTTGCGATCAGGATTCCGCTGATCACCAGCAATACAACGGCAATGATGAGGAAATTCCGCTGCAGCATGGTCATCGGCAGCTTACCGCTACCTCGGTCCCACGGATCGGGGGACGGCCGTATGGCATCGCCGGCTAGAATCTGTCGTCGATACGGTTGTTTTTGTTCCGCCGGGTTTCGGCGTGGTTTCTGACTCATGGACATAGTCTACAGTGCCTTGATCGGCTTGTGATCCGGCGTGCCGATTTTGGCGACCTTCATCCAAACCTGAACGGCGATCATCTTTGTGATGGCGGAAATAATCAGGAACACGCCTGGTACCAGCCAGATTTTGTCGATACTGGACGTCCACACCACGGCCAGCCAGACGATGCCAAGCAAGAACATACCCACACTGAAGAGCATGAGGTGTTTCATGGAAATATGTTGGAAGAGACTATTCATTCAGAATCCTTGTGAGCTATGGCGATGATGCGGTCGGAATCCGGATCCCAGGAATCGAGTTCGTAGCTTCCGTACCAGTCCACATGGGCGAATCCGGCGAGTTCCAGCATCAATGCGAGTTCGCTTTGGTGAAGATATCGCAAATCGAAACGGGTTCGCACGCGCTGCAGTCGACCATCTGCATCAAGTTGATCGTACCAAATCAGCGTATCAATAACCTGCGGCTCCTCACCGTGTTTGCGATAGCTCCACTTATCCACCGTTGTGCCATCTGGAGTCACCCAACTACCTTCAAGATGCGTGGTGTTGAGCAGGTGATTCAGTTGGCCAAGACTCGGATTGAGCGTATCGATGATAAGTCGACCTTCGGGAGCCAAAACTCTCCACGCGGATTCAATCATGCTGCGCTGATCTTCCGGATTGGTGAGATGCATGATGCTGTTGAGCGACGCAATCACCAGTCCAAATGGCGCATCTGTGCTATCGAGGTCGGCCATATCTCCCAGAAGAAGCGAGGCGCGTGATTCGGAGATGCGCTTGCGGGCGATATTCAGCATTGGCTCCGAGCTATCCAGCCCGACCACGGTGTAGCCGGCCCCCGCCAGTGGGGCCAATACGCGCCCTGTCCCGCAGCCGAGTTCCAAAATCGGGCCGTCGCCGAGCGCCGCGAGTTCCAGGATCAACTCAATATCGTCGGCGAAATCGTTGTGCTCCAGATCGTAGAGATCCACGATATCTGCATAGACATCTGTTTGGGGCATTCCTGCTCCTGAAATTAGTGGCCATTGTTCAAAATTCGTGAAGATGAAGGTACCAACACGATCATCTCTGATAGTATCATTGCCGCTATGGCGAAGAAGAAGCAATCCACCACCAAAGATAACCCCAATGGAGACCGCGTAGTTACCCAAAACCGACGCGCGTTTCATGATTACTTTATCGAAGAGCAATTGGAAACCGGAATCGTGCTGAGCGGTACCGAAATCAAATCCATTCGCGAAGGTAAGGTCACCATTGCCGAGGCCTACGTTCGCATCCAGAACGGTGAGCTCTGGCTGATAGGCAGCAACATCACCCCATACTCACATGGAAGCTGGACCAATCACGATCCGGATCGACCGCGCAAGCTCCTGGCGCATGGCCGTGAAATCGACCAACTCAAGCGGGCCATCGAGCAACAGGGACTCACAATCGTGCCGCTGCGCATGAAGCTCAAGCGCGGCAAGGCGAAAGTCGATATCGGCGTGGCCAAGGGTAAGAAGCTCTGGGATAAGCGCCAATCCGCCGCCGAGCGCGATGCCAAACGAGATATGGACCGCGCCCGCGTGGATCGGTAAGGCGTGGCCAGATCGCCGGTAGTGGAGGAGTTTATCTCCTCCTTTGCAAGGGCAGACAAGCTACCTTGCTACCAGAAAAAAGGAGAGCCGGCAGGATATCCTGCCGGCTCTCTTGTTTCGTCTCTACCGCATGGTGCTTGGCAGAATGCCCAACTCGCCGCGGTACTTGGCGACGGTTCGCCGTGCGATTCGGATTCCCTCATCTTGCAGCAATTCAACGATGCGCTTGTCGGTAAGCGGTTCGCCCTTGGCATTTTCGCGTTCGATGATCTGCTTGATCACTTCCTTGGCGCTCAAGTTGGCTGTGAAGAAATCAGCAAACGGAATCACCTTGCGATTCGGCAACTGCACAAACTTGTTTGCCGTGGCGCGGCTCACTGTGCTCTCGTGCACACCAACTTCCTGGGCCACCAGTGCGCGGGTGAGGGGGCGGAGCTCCCGTACGCCTTCCCGCAGGAACGATTCCTGAAAACCGACGATACACTCGCTGATTCGTAGTAGCGTTGATTGCCGCTGCTCGATGTTGCTCATGAATGTTTGGG
>JAFAEA010000106.1 GCA_023424355.1 Chloroflexota bacterium
GGCATTGATGATGTTTCCTTTACCGAATCTACAGATGCGTATCGAACCAGCCAATTATGTGCGAAAGCCGTGCCTGGCGGCGACTCGGGGTGCCACTGCGGCTGAGATCGTGGCTTTCACCTGGAATACGAACGAATCCAACCTCTTGCTCCAGATATTTCAGCGCCGTAAACATCTGCTCGGCCTGCTCAATTGGGCAACGGAGGTCTTGCTCGTTGTGCACAATCAGGAGTGGTGTGTTGATCTTGTCCACATAGCTTATAGGGCTGTGCTTCAGCAGCAGCTCGGCATCCTTCCACGGCACACCACCGAACTCGAACTCGCCGAAGTTGACACCGATATCGCTGGTACCAAAGAACGAGTAGAAGTTGGAGACGCACCGCTGGGTGACTGCTGCCTTGAACCGGTGATCGTGACTAATGATCCAGTTGGTCAGGTAGCCACCATACGATCCGCCAGTGACGCCGAGGCGATCGGTGTCGATCCATTCCACAGTATCGATGGCGGCTTCGAGAGCAGCGATCACATCTGGCATGTCCGATTCGCCCCAGTTGGCGCGGGTGCATGCGCAGAACTCTTCGCCATACCCGGCGGATCCACGCGGATTGCAGAACACCACGCCGTATCCACGGGCGCTCATCGCCTGCATTTCATGGAAGAAATCGTAGGAATACATGCCATGGGGTCCACCGTGAATCTGCACGATTAGCGGATACTTCTCGCCATCCTTCATTTCCGCCGGTGGCAACAGCCAGGTCTGAATCTCCATGCCATCATGCGATTTCGCCGTGATATCGATCGCATTCACCAGGCTGAGGTCTGTCAGTGTCTTGTCGTTTGCGTGACTGATCTGGATTTCATCACCACCATCCGCATTGCTCGCGAAGAGTTCCTTGGGACGATTGATGGTGCCCACGACGTAGGCGAGCCCTAAATCGGTCACTGCGAATCCACCGATGCGACGATTGCCGGTCGTCACCTGCTTGGGATTCACCGCTCGGCCAGTGACCCGGAAACGGAAGACATGTGTCGAACCCTGCTGCGATGCCAGCGCCAGAACCTCGTCATCGCTGATCCAGACGGGGCGAGCCTCGCTCCCGCCATGCACATCGCTCATGCCGTAATCGTTGACGCTGGTGTCCCACTTCTCGCTGTGATTCTTGAGTTTGCTTCCATCCGCATTTGCGGTGAACAGATTCACGTTTCGCGTGTTGGCAGATGCGTCTTCGTGACCCAGCCAGGCGATACGGGATCCATCTGCGTTCCAGACGGGTGACCCAAACGAAACATCGTCGTTGCCAATTGTCTGCACATCGCCCCCGTTGGCAGGGACCAGAAGTATCTGCCGCGGACTGAGATAACGCTTGCGATCATCGCGACGATTGCCGGTGAAGG
This sequence comes from Chloroflexota bacterium, assembly GCA_023424355.1. Classification (GTDB taxonomy): domain Bacteria; phylum Chloroflexota; class Chloroflexia; order Thermomicrobiales; family UBA6265; genus UBA6265. The sequence continues at coordinate 1,396 of JAFAEA010000106.1, forward strand.
CGATCAGGTCTCCATTTGGTTGCCACTGGGGATCGCCGTCGTTCACATCGCCAGAGGTGAGTTGCTTCTGCTCTTTGGTCTCGATGTTGACAGTCCAGATGTGGCTGTAGCGTTCGCGATACCCGATGCCATCGAAGCGATAGCTGAGATCGCGAATGATGCGCTCGTCCGCGATACCGCCATTGGTCATTGGCGCAGTGTCGGCTTCGGGATCACTCTGGGCGCTGAAGGCGATGTGGAGATTATCTGAACTCCAACTACCGAGTGATGCTCCGTACGGGCGATTAGTAGCCTGCTGGGCTTCACCGCCATCCAGCCGGATCACCCAAATTTGGTTCGGATGCTTGCCGGTTGACTTGGCCTCTTCGTTCTTTGCCGATTTCTTATCGTCCTTTCTCTCATCGTCATCAGCTTCCGGCTTCTCTGCCGAGATCGCCGGCGGACGATTCGAGGTGAAGGCGATCATCTTTCCATCGGGCGACCATCGCGGATTCGCATCCCGCCAGGTTCCACTGGTGAGCTTGCGGGCATTTGTGCCATCGGCGAGCGCCACCCAGATGGCGCTCGTGTAGATGTCCTTTTCCGCGTCAATATGGGTTTCTACCCAGGCGATCTGGTTTCCATGTGCTTGTGGATCGTGTACCTGCACCAGGCTATTCAAATCGTCGAGGGCGATGGTTTTGGGGGTCGTGCTCATACTCACTCCTGCAAGGCAGTATTGCCGCGTGTTTCTGGCAGCATACGGCAGCTTCGAGAAGGGCTCAATGGTTCCTTTATACTCTCTGGAGCCATGCCCGACCGCGGGCCGTTGAGGTGCCTGAGAAAGTTGCCGATTAGTGAGACAGTATCCTCTTGATCCCGAAGAGGTTGATAACCACCAACCAGAACCACGACGCCGCGCAACACCGGTAGGCTTTGCCGCAAGTGCCGCCTACAGTGTTGCCGCCGCTATCGTGTGGTTTCAGCAAATGCGTCGCAATCGACGAGATCTGGCCCATTTTCTGGAAGCAAGCGCCCTCATCCTGATTGCAATCAGCATGATTGGCGTTGCTGCATTCACAGATATGTATCTGCATCGTGGTGTGGAGAGCGGCTCTGTCATGCCGTACGTTCTCCAGCCCAGTGGTCGCGAACTATCGACAAATGTGGATATGCGGGGACTCACTCAGGAGCAAATCGAGAGTGTTGCCGGCACCCTCGAGGCGTCCGGTTACGGATTTGTGCGTCACGAAGTCAGTTGGGCCGAGGTCGAGGGGAGTGAAGGGCAGTTCGACTGGTCGACCTACGATGCGATCTTTAATACCTTGGCCGAACACAACATTGGCGTGATCGCGGTGATCGTCGATTCGCCAGAATGGACGTGGGCCGGGAACATGATTCCCAGCAACGATCAGCCTCCGGCCGATCCGCAAATGCTGGCGCCATTTTCCAGAGAGCTCACAGCGCGCTACGTCAATTCGGTGAAGTTCGTGCAGTTGTGGCACATGCCGAACCTCGCCAGCCAATGGGGTGGAGTGCCGGCCACCGGCGAGACCTTTGGGCCGTATCTCTCCGCGATGTTCTATGCAGCTCGCAGTGGCAACCCGGAGGTGCGGATCGTGTTGCCAGAAGCTGCCATGGAATCCGATGTTCCGGAGGGCATGGGCGATCTGGAGTTTCTCCAAAGCCTCTACAACTCCGGCACCAGAGACATCTTCGATATCGTGGCGATCCGATTAGACGGTGGGCAGTCCTCCCCAGATGATCGTAGCGTGGAGCCAGCTAAGGCGAATTTCTCCCGAGCAATCCTGTTTCGCGAACTGATGGTGGAGAACGACGACGGCGAATCACCGATCTGGGCGACATCCTTCGGCTGGAGTGCTGATGGCGAAGATGTATCGCGGGACCAGCAGGCGGAATATGTTGTCCGCGGCTTGCAGCGAGCGTGGAGCGAATGGCCATGGATGGGGTTGATGGTCAATTGGAAATTCACCACATTGCCAGGTGATCCGGAGGCATCGTATGCCACCGCGCCAGAGGGCCGATCGACGCCTTTGTTCCGACGTCTCAACGATCCTGGCCTCATCCAGCGCTCGGATATCGCCAATACCGGCTTTACGCCTATGGATGCGGATTCGCTAAAATACTCAGGCAACTGGGCGGATCAGCACCTGGAAGGTCGTACCTTCCGCACAACCGGTCAAACCGATGCCAGCGTCACCTTCGAATTCCAGGGAACAGGTCTCATTGCGTATATCAGGACCGGGCCTCAATCTGGTGATCTCAAGATCGAACTCGATGGCGAGGTGATCGATGGTGGAAGCGATGGCAATTGGAGCTTCTACTATCAATACGGCACCGATGATTTGCCGCGCAGGCTCTTCTCCAATCTGGAGGATGAGATTCACGTTGTCACAATTACCCTCGCCGAGCCGGGACAGCTTACACTTGGCGGCATGGTTGTCGAGCGTCAGCCACCGTTTATCTGGCCGATCATCATGGTCACGGCTTCTGGTGCCCTTGTGCTGTTACTGGGGATGCGCTCGTTTATTTATCTTGTAGCAATTCGGGCCGGCCATCTCACACGGTGGGAGCAGGTAACCTCGCCAGAATTGCCCCGTATGCCTGATTGGAATCCGGAGCGGCAACGATGACACTCGCCAACGAACGATTCCCCATGCTGGTCACCATTACATGCACGTTGTTGATGCTGGTGGTAGGCGTGCTTACCTGGTACGAGGTTGGCGCATCTCTGGTTGCGGGACTCGCATTGGTGATTGCGGCAGTAGCACTCAGTGCCGTTTCACCCGCAGCGGGCCTCGCCGGTGTTATCATGGCGTTGCCGACCATGCAGCATCTCAATCCGATGCCTCGTGGCGAGTTCACATTGGTCGAACTTGCGATCCTCACCAGCACGATCGGCATCGGCATCAATCTTCTTTTGGTATCACTCCGGTCCGGTTGGAAGCATCTGGCCGATCTGTTCACTCCCGCACAAGTCGTTGTGCCAGCACTCATGCTGGTGGCCGCCACGGCGGTCGCATTCCTCGCGATGGAAGATACAGGTCACCGATCTGAAGCGCTCCGGGAAATCCGCACCATAATCCTTGAACCCATCATGTTCCTGGTAACAGCCAGAATGGTGTTGCGTCGACCGATATATCGCAGTTGGGTTGGCACCGTTGTGATGCTCACGGGAGCGGCACTCGCCGGGTATGGCGTGCTGCAGATCGTGCTCGATCTCGGCGGGGTGCAATCCGGCGATATCACCCGCGCTACCGGACTATACACACATCCGAACAATATGGCGATCATGCTGGAGCGTTCCCTGCTCTTCACCGTTGGTGTCGGTATCATGCGTCCACGCTGGATCCCGGTTTGGCTCCTTGCAGGACTGCAAATGGCCGGATTGCTGGCCACCTTCTCCCGCGGTGCCCTCATTGGCGTAGTGGTGGGAATAGCGGTCGTGCTCGTATTTGTCGGAGCCTGGCGCTGGATGCTTGGCCTGACGGCTGCTGGTGTTGTAGTGGGTGTCATCGGGCTCCTTCTCTTCCCGGATCGCATTCTCGATGCAGGTGGCGATGGTACCGAACCCACCCGCTTCGCCATCTGGCGATCAGCGATCGAGATGATCAAGGCGCACCCCGTTTTTGGTGTGGGGCCGGATCAATTCCTTTATCACTACAACCGACGCTTCATGGAACCCATGGGGTGGCCAGAGAGGTACACCAGCCATCCCCACAACATCATCCTGGACACCTGGTTGAGGTTGGGTGTGCTCGGATTGGCAACACTTGCTACCCTGGCGGCCGGCCTGGTGTGGTGGATTCAGAAGAAGACGGCGCAAATCAAGCAGGATGCCTGGGCCATTGGCGCCATCGCGGCACTTTTCGGCGGATTCGTCCACTCGATGGTCGATAATGGGTTCTTCTTGCCGGATCTGGCGGTATTGAGCTGGTTCTTTGTCGTGGTGCTGATCACTGTTCCTGATTTCGGTACGGAGAAATCCGCGGCCGGAGTTGAGGAGCCCAAGCCGACTCCAACTCCCGATTCCACCTGGCCCACCTGGCAGACTCAGCCATGATCCTGGATCGTGTTGAGGGCCGCTCCACACTGATATTGGCGGCCGGAGCTCTGGGGACCACGCTGGTGGCGCTCGCCGGAGTTCATTGGATATTCACGGTCGCGGCACTTGGTGCCCTTGCGCTGCTATTCATGGTTCAGCCGAGTATCGGTGCGGCGCTGGTCGTTTTGAGCGTACCGGTGCAATCCACATTGGCCATGCCTTTTGTACGCGGGCAACTTACGTTTACCCAACTCGTATTGTTCGCGCTTATTGCTGGTTGGGGTGTGCTCATCTGGCGCAGACGGATCTGGCTGGATTCCGTTGTAGTTGGGTTCGTCCTCGTAATCGCTGCCTACGTTGTGAGTTTTATTGCCGTCGATGTGCCAGGGAACTGGTTTCAGGAAACCTATCGCTGGGCGGTCGCGGGTGTGTTTTATGTCATCTGTCGATCGGTAATTACCAACAGGCAACACGTTCGCTGGTTGATCTGGGCCATGACAATTGGTGTGATGGGCGTATCAATCCATGCGCTCATTCAGTTGGTGTCGGATTCAACGCCCAGTCAGTTCATAGTTGGTGGTGCAGTACGTGTGTACTCCACCTTTGGTACTCCAAACACTCTCGCCGCCTATCTCGAAATGACACTACCGATGCTCCTTGCGTGCATCGCCATCGCCTGGTGGTCTGGAGCAACTTCGATGTTTACCAAATGGGAACTCATCTCATTTGCCATCGCTTCCGGGTTCGGTTTGCTCACTATTGGCCTGACTCAATCCCGCGGTGGATGGATCGGCATCGCTGTTGGCTGTGTGGTCCTCTGGGTCAATATTCCGGGTCGATCAAAATGGATACTGGCGGGAGCGGCCGTGGTCGTCACCGTCGCGTTTCTTCTCACACCTCCAGGCCAATCCCAGGTGGAGCGTTTCGGCAAGTCGATCGTTGAAACAGAGCCAACATCGGGTCTTACTGTTGAATCCTCATACGATGTTGGCACGGGACGTGATTCCCTATGGAATGCGGCCATATCCATGATCGAGGAGAACCCGTTCACCGGCGTTGGAGCAGGGGAGTACGACGAGCAGTACCGCGAGTACACTCCCAGTTGGATCGATCGGTTCCCACGTGGTCAGGCACACAACGTGTGGCTGCAAATGGGAGCGCAGGCCGGTATTTGGGGTATTGCCGCCTTCGCGGTTTGGTACTTTGCCTCGGTCTGGAGTGTTCTAACCGCGCGACGGCGTGCTGCCTCATCCGCCGAGAAGTGGCTCATTACTGGTGTTATCGCGGTTTTTGCGGCGTATTCACTCCATAGTTTGGTAGATTATCTCAATGTATTGAGCATGGGCTTGCAGCTATCGGCAATCACCGCGATAGCCCTCAATCTTGCTCCAGAACCGCTCACGAGATATGAACCTGAATCCAAAACCTCTGCTGTCATTGCCAACCTGGAGCCGACGCCGTGTCCGTAGACACTTCCAACCAGCAACCATCTGAACCCGACGTCGACGAATCCGAGGACGCCCCAAGGGATATCGGGAGTTCACTGTTCACGCCACGCACCATCATTTCGTTCGTGGTGGCCCTGGTGGTGTTGTACATGGTGATTAGCCGCACCAATATCGATTTTGGCGAATCGCTGAGACAAATCCGCAAGGCCAATATCTGGTACTTCTCCGCTGCACTCGTGATGTATTACGTCACTTTTGTCCTTCGCGGTTGGCGCTGGAAGGAAATGCTCGCATCCGCCGGAATCAGCGAGAAAACGGGGCATAACATGCCTGGTATGGGCGGCATGTTCCAAATTATGACGCTCTCGTGGTTCGCGAATTCAATCTTGCCGGCGAGAGTCGGCGATGCGTATCGCTGCTACCTCATGAAGCGCAAATCCGGAGCATCCTTCAGCGTTTCCCTCGGCACTATGTTGGCCGAACGACTCATTGACCTGGTCGTACTCGTGATCATGCTCCTCATGACAGGCGTGATCGTGTACGGCACCCATGCACCGGATCGGGCAGAACAGGCCTTTGCCATCGGTGGTGGAGTCGTGGTTTTGGGCGTCGTTGGTGTCGCGGTGGTTTGGCTGCTTCGCGAACGCATTGAAGGAATATTGCCGGCACGCATCGTGAAGCACTACAGCAAGGTGCAAAACGGACTCTTCGATTCACTGGCCAAGCCCGTTCGCCCGGTGGGCGTTTCCGTACTCCTCTGGCTCTGCGATGGTATGCGCGTATTTCTGGTGGCGTGGGCATTGGACCAGCACATCCCATATCAGGCGGCCATCATGGTGGCATTGCTGAGCGCACTCGTGAGCACCATTCCGGTGACACCAGCAGGTCTCGGGTTTGTCGAAGGCATCATGATCTACGCACTCACCACCATCGATGTGCCAGGTAGCACCGCTGGTGCCATCGCCCTGTTGGATCGATTGGTGACGTACGGTAGCCTCCTCATCGTTGGTGGAATCATCTACGTGTGGGTGCTTCGTAAGGATTTGAGGGCAGACGATGAAGGTACTGGTTGAGGCGAGTGCTGCGTACAACCAGGGCGCCGGAATCGGTCGATATAGTCGCAACATCCTTCAGCGGCTCATCCCGATGGCTGCCGACGATCAGTTCACGCTCATGCGCGCTCCAGAAGATCCTTCCATCTCTCGATTCGATGCCTCGCAGTGGCCGAACGCGCGCCTGAAGACCTTGCCGTTCAATCGTCGCAATGCCGACCGGCTTTGGTTTCGGTTGCGTGCTCCCATCGATGCCCGATTTTTCGGAGCATCCGCGAATGTGGTGTACTCGCCGGATTTCACGGCACCGCCAATGTGGAACGTGCCCAGGCTGATCACCATCCACGACGTCGCCTATCTCACCCAGCCAGATCGCACGACGGATGCATTGCGCAGGTACCTCGAGTCGGTCGTTCCGCGCCAGGTAGCTGGAGCAGATCTCGTGGCGGTGGTCTCCCAAGCGACCGCTGCCGATGTTCAGCGTTATTACGGTGTGCCTGAGGAGAAGATCGTTCTCGCACCGAATGCAGTCGACGACAGTTTCTACCAGGCGGAAACGCTCACGGACGCCGATCGAGAGCGGCTAGGCATCCCCGGCGATTACTTCGTGATGGTGGGCACCATCGAGCCGCGCAAGAACCACGAACTCGCGCTCAAGGCTGTTGAGGCGGCGAATTTGGGCTCTCATTGTCCATTGGTGATCATCGGTCGACCAGGGTGGGGACACGAGCAGATCATGGCGAAGATCGCTGAGCTGCAGTCACGTGGGCTCGTTATCCACCTGGACAATGTGCAGGATGCTGATCTTCCCGCTATTGTTGCCAGTAGCCGGGGCATGATCTATCCATCATGGACCGAGGGCTTTGGACTACCTGTGGTGGAAGCATTGGCCACCGGTGTCCCGGTGATCACCA
>JAFAEA010000114.1 GCA_023424355.1 Chloroflexota bacterium
TCCAAACATGGTTTCGGTTGCTGCGGGTACAGCAATGGAGCAAGAACGCAGTTGTGTTTGCTGCGCTTGTGTTTGGCGATCCCGATGTAGATGGCGCAATTCTTCGGTCACTGGCTGCCTTCATCGCATTCTGTGCGGTGAGTAGCGCTGGCTACATCGTCAACGATCTTCAGGATATCGAACGCGATCGATTGCACCCTTCGAAGAAGAAGCGACCAATCGCCGCGGGAATCGTTTCCCCAAATGCCGGGAAGCGTCTCGCCATCGCACTTTTTGTGGCCGGATTGCTGATCTCGCTGGCCGTTCATGCGCTTCTGGCCCTGGTGGTACTTACATACTTCGCGCTGACCACAGCCTATTCGCTGAAGCTCAAGAACGTGGTGCTGCTCGATGCGTTTGTGATTGCCATCGGATTCTTACTGCGAGCGGTTGGCGGAGCGGCAGCGGTCGAGGTGCCGGTTTCTCCCTGGCTCATGCTCTGCACATTGCTGCTGGCACTCTTTCTCGCGTTCGGCAAACGAAGAAGCGAACTCACAAAGTTGGGGGAGCGAGCTTCCAGTCATCGCATCGCTCTCGAGGGCTATACGGTTCCGTTCCTTGATTCGTTGCTGGTGATTACAGCCGGCTGCACGATCATGGCGTATGCGTTCTACAGCTTCACGTCAGAATCTGTGCCCGGTAACGGCATCATGATGCTTACCGTGCCGTTCGTCATGTTCGCGATCTTTCGCTATCTGCTGCTCATCTTCAAGCGTGGCGAAGGGTCCACTCCCGAGACACTCCTCTGGAGAGACACCCCACTACTTGCCTCGGTTATCGGGTGGGGAATCGCGGTATTGGCGATTCTCGCACTTGTGTGATATCAATACTCACGGATGGTAAGTTGATACGAGTCGTGGCATAGAAGTGCCACGGTATGTATACTTATCCATATGCATTCCGCTGTAGGTTCGAAGCCGAACCACATGGTTCTTGCAATCCAACTTTGCTTTCAACAAGGAGCGCCACATGATTGTTGTTCGTCGGGTTCGCCCACGACCCCAAACTCGCAAACACAGCGATATCGATTCCATGCTGTTGTCCATGCTTGGCTCCAACGCCGGCTACGAGCGAAACCGTCGTCCACTATGGCGACCGCCGGTCGAGGTCTTTGAGACTGAGGACACGCTCGAGGTCGTCGCCGAGATCGCCGGCATGAATCCGGATGGGATCGATATCGTGCTGGAAGGCGATATTCTCACCATCCAGGGCGAGCGCCCGGATCCCTGTGCCAGCAGCTATCGCAGCTATCACATCGCACGCATTGGGTATGGACCTTTTGCCGTCGAGTTCCGACTCCCATTCCAGGTGGAGGCCGAAGCCGCCGAGGCTCAATACGAAAACGGATTCCTGCGGGTGTCCCTCAAACGCGTGAAGGGCGTCACCATCGTGCCGAAGCGTGTCATTCCCCAGCACGATAAGTAACCAGGAGAATCAACATGACCACGTTTGATGAGAAGAACATCCTTCCTGAGGATGAAGAACGAGAAGAAATCGAAGAGACTCCGGTTGCTGAGGATTCCAACGACGTTGTTGACGATGCCGCCGAGACCCCGGAAGTCGTCGCCGAAGCCGAAGAGGTAGAGGAGGACGAGAGCGAGGAGTCCGACACGAGCCGTGAGCCGGTTGAGGAGATTCTGCCGCTGTTGCCGCTGAAGGCGACGGTGATTCTCCCGCACACCCTCGTGCCACTGGCTGCCGCTCAGGAGCGCAGCTTGCGCCTGATCGATTCCGTCATGCAGGGTGACCGCATGGTCGCCATGGTGATGCAGAAGGATGCCGAGCAGGATAACGCCGGTCCGGATGACATTCTTTCCGTCGGTTCTGTCGCCACCATCCATCAGATGATGCGCGTACCGGATGGCACCATGCGCCTCGCCGTTCAGGGTATGGAGCGCATGGAGATCCTCGAAGTGATCGAGGAAGAGCCGTTCCTGAAGGCCCGCGTTCGCCGCACGCCGGAGATCGCCGACGAAACCGTCGAGATCGAGGCTCTGGCACGCAACGCCCACGAGCTCTTCGAGCGCGCCGTCGGTTTGGTTCAGCATCTTCCGGATGAGCTGCTCATTGCCTCCATGAACGCGCTGGAGGATCCGGTGCACCTCGTGTACCTCATTGCCTCCAACCTGCGTATGGAGCCGGAAGAGCGCCAGGAAATCCTGGAGATTCCGGAAGTAATCGAGAAGCTGAAGTACATCATCGGCTACCTGACCAAGGAACTGGAAGTGCTCGAACTCGGGCGCAAGATCCAGTCCGATGTTCAGGAAGAGATGGGCAAGAACCAGCGCGAATACTTCCTGCGCGAGCAGATGAAGGCGATTCAGAAGGAGCTGGGTGAAGGCAACGAGCAGGAAGCCGAGATCAACGAGCTGCGTGAGCAGATCGAGAAGAGCGGTATGCCAGACGAAGCTCGCAAGGAGGCCGATCGCGAACTCGATCGCCTGAGCAAGCTGCCACCCGCCGCCGCCGAATATGGTGTCATCAAGACCTATCTCGATTGGCTCGTGAGCCTGCCGTGGAATACCTCCACGGAGAATGAGATCGATATCAAGAAGACCCGCGAAGTGCTCGATGAGGATCACTACGGTCTGGACA
>JAFAEA010000139.1 GCA_023424355.1 Chloroflexota bacterium
GACCAACCTGGCACGCCGCCACTGGCCGTGACACCACCAAGAGCGATCCGTGGGAAGGCGAAATCGTCTCCCTGGATGCCGTCACAGGCAACGTCCGCTGGAAGGTCGATCTGCCAACGTACCCGACAGGTTCGGTTGTTGTGGCCAACGATGTGGTCATCACCGCCGGCCTGGATGGCATTGTGCGTGCATTCCTGCGCGAGGATGGCACCCAGGTTTGGAATTATCAGATGACGGCGGGTGTGAATGCTCCGGTGGTTATCGCTGGCGATGAACTCTTCGTTTGTGCCGGCACGCCGATTCAGCTCAACGAAGGCGAAGCGCCGGAATCCACCTTCCAGATTGTGAAGTTCAAACTGGGCCCTGGTGGAGGCATCGTACCGGAACCGGTTCCGGATGCTACCGTCACCGATCCGTTGGCCAAGACCGATTCTGCCAACGCTTCGCCGGTGGCCGAAGGCACCGCCTCGGATGTACCAGCAGCTTCGGATGGTGCATTTGAGCTGACGATGGTGGATATCGCGTTCGAACCGAATGCGTTCCAGATTCCGGCGGATACGGATACCATCGTCACCGTTACCAACAATGGTGTGCTCCAGCACGACTTCGTGATCCAGAGCGAAGGTATTGATAGTGGCATGGTTCCGGGCGGAAGCTCCGTGGAACTCACCATTAATCTGCCAGCAGGTGAGTACTCCTTCATCTGCACAGTGGAAGGTCATGCCGAAGCCGGAATGATCGGCACACTGACTGTCGCGTAATCCACGCAATAGCATTGATAGAAGGAGCCGAGTGTTGCACACCCGGCTCCTTCCTGCTTCCAGAAATGACAGGTTGTAGCCCGGCAGAACCCGGGTGGCATTGAAACAATCTGTATGCGAAATACAGGCACATTTCTTGCTGTGGTAACGTATAGTTCGTAATCGGCATACCCGAACGAAGGAGTTCAGTTCTCATGAGCACAGGTTCAAATCTCAATCGTCGCAAGTTCGTTGCGGCGACCGCTGTTGGTGTCACCGCACCCTCCGCTCTCGCCAACACCACGTATGGTGCACCGGAGCGCATCATTCCGCAGGTAGGTAAGTTCCTCCAGGAAGCCACTCCAGAAACGCAGGAGCTTTCTGGTCCGCCGTCCGATATCAATCTGGATGGTTCCGATTGGCCTGTACCCAATGCCGATCACAAGGGCCACCGGGTCGCGACTGCATCCACCATCTCCACATCCAATGTCGATACTCTGGGTCCATCCTGGCGACTCGATGCCGTTGATGCAGATGGCGTAGCCACCGCCATGACCGGTACTCCGATCGTAGTGGGCGATACCATCTACTACTCGGATATGAACAACAACATCTACGCCATCGATCGCGAGACATCCGAGCTCCGCTGGAGCCGTATGTTCAAGATCCCGACCAATGGTCCGAACGGTGTCGCCTTCGGCCACGGCAAGATATTCTCCGGTCTGGGAGAATCTGGCGAAGTTGTGGCCCTGGATGCTGAAACGGGCGACGATGTTTGGCGCGTGAAGCTGACCAACATGAAGGAAGAGGGCATTCGCATGGCCCCCATCGTGTACGGTGGCTTTGTGTACATCAGCATCGTGCCGCTTTCCACTAACAACAACCCTGGCTCCCGCGGTATTCTCCACGCACTCGATATTGAGACCGGCAATACCGTTTGGTACTTCGATCTCTCGGAAGAGAACCTTTGGGGCAACGCCCGCCTGAACATGGGTGCCGGCCTTTGGTACCCACCGACATTCGACGACGAAGGCAATATCTACTTCGCCAACGGTAACGCTGCTCCGTGGCCAGGAACTCCGGAGTTCCCATCCGCCAGCAGCCGCCCGGGACCGAATCTGTACGCCGCCACCGCGATGTCGATCGATCCAACCACCGCCTCGGTGCGCTGGTACTTCCAGCCGAAGCCGCATGACCTCTTCGATCTCGATTACCAGATCGCTCCGGTCATCGCCAATATCGCCATCAATGGTGTGGATACCAAGGTTGCTATCTGCTCCGGTAAGACCGGCGATGTTGTGGCCATCAATGCCGATGAAGGTCACATTCTGTGGTGGACCAAGGTCGGACCGCACCTGAACGATCAGCTCCAGCAGCTGCCGGAGCACGCTATTCCGGTGATTCCGGGTGGTAACGGTGGTGTTCTCACCGCGCCAGCCTTCGCCGATAACGTGTTCTACTGCGTCACCACGAACCGCCCAACCTGGCACTCCGCCACGGCTCCGGATTTCACCCATCAGGATCCGTTCGAGGGCGAGGTTTACGCGATTGATGCCACCAACGGCGATATCCTCTGGAAGGTTGATCTCCCGACATTCCCAACTGGTTCGATCGTGGTTGCCAACGATCTCGTGATCACTGTTGGTCTCGATGGATTGGTACGTGCCTTCTCCCGTGAGGATGGTACGCAGGTGTGGAACTTCCAGATGCGCGCCGGTGTGAATGCACCGATCGTTGTGGCCGGTGACGATGTCATCGTCTCCGCTGGTACCATGCTGATTCCGTTCGAGGGCCAGTTTGAGGGCGAAGCGCCTGAATCCGTGTTCGAAGTCGTCAAGTTCAATCTTGGTGTCGGTGGCGGTGTTGTGCCAGAACCGGTGATCGATTTCACCCCGCTCTATCGCCAGGATGGCGAATTCTTCGCGAAGGAAGTCATGCAGGGATCCACTGCCACTCCGGAAGCCGAGAGCGCCTCGCCGGTTGCTGATGGCGGATCCGATGTGCCAGCGGCGGAGAACAATGCGTTTGCTCTCTCGATGGTGGATATCGCGTTCGAGCCGAATGCATTCCAGATTCCGGCGGATACCGATGTTGTGATCACCATCACCAACAACGGTGTGCTGCAGCACGACTTCGCCATTGAGAGCGAAGGTATCAACAGCGGCATGGTGCCTGGTGGCGAAGCGGTGGAACTCACCGTCAATATGCCGGCAGGAGAGTACAACTTCATTTGTACAGTGGAAGGTCATGCCGAAGCCGGCATGATTGGTACACTCACCGTCGTCTAATCTGGCGAACATACGCGAGAACTAAGAGAGCGAGCCCCGGTCCATTTGGATCGGGGCTCGTTTGCCTTGTGCTATTCGGCCGGAGAATCCGGCATCTCCATCATGGAGATGTAGAGACCTTGTGGATCCGCGATGACGACATAGCGCTGGCCCGGGCCGAACTCGCGGATTTCATCCGCCAGCTTGCCGCCACGGGATTCCACCTCGGCGATGGATGCATCCAGATCGGCGACCCGGAAGCATGGAATCCAGCCCGGTGGCTGGTTCGAATTCGGACCGCTTCTGTGACAGATCCCGGCAACCCATTCGCCGCCGGGTGCCTGCATCATGTAATCATCGTAGCCATCCATCGCGACTGGCGATGCTTTCCAACCCAGAACGGCCGAGTAGAAGTCCCGGACGTCGTCCGCATTCTCCGATGTGTGCTCGATCGACATCAACGTGCCGATTGCCGGTGGTGTGTAATCTTCCACGACTGTGCTCCTTTTACGAAGAGAATATGGATGAAAATTAGCGCATCGCCAGGGCGCATGTATACTTTGATGAGCATCAAAGTTCGATGATCATCGAAGGAGCAACCATGACTGACGCCATCGCGATTGAGGATCGCGTCCACCTCCTCAAAACTATTGCCGATGAAACCCGGCTGCGCATTCTCGGGTTGGTGGCGGAGCAGCCGCAATCCGGCAAGGAACTGGCCGATGCGCTCGGCCTCACGGCGCCGACCATCAGCCATCACATGCGGAGGCTGATCGCGGCGGGAATCGTCACCGAAGAGCGGGATGCGCAGCGACATGTCTATTCGCTCAACAACCAGCTGCTCGGATCGCTCAGGTCGGAAGAGGCCGCGCCGCGACCCGCAGTCGAGAACGATCGGGCCCGCGTGATGCGCCACTTCTTCAAGGATGGCAAACTCGCCACCATACCTGCTGCTCGTAAACAGCGCGTGATTGTGCTGCAATTCCTGTTGGAGCAGTTCGATCCTGCACGGGAATATCCCGAGCGAGAGGTCAATGAACTGCTAGGATCATTCAATGAAGATTTTGCGACCCTTCGTCGCGAGCTGGTGGATTACGGCTATCTCGTGCGGCAGAAGGGCATCTATCAGGTGGCGCGCAGCCTCCCAAAACGATCTCGCAACCTCCAGCAGGAACTTCCTGCTAATGAGGCCGATTGGTTGCGCGCAGTGATTCAGGCCTCACTGATTCGGGAGTAGGTAGCAGATGGAAGATGAACTCGATATCCAACCGTGGCCCGTGCTGGAGCTCATCGGTCGGGCGGTAGCTCTCACCAGCGTGGCGCGTCGTGGCCTGCTGGAGGTCGATGAAGACGATGATGTGTTCACCCGGGAAACCGATCGGTTCGAGCTCTCCACCTGGGCCCGCACCGAGCTGACCAATTGGATCACGGACACCGAACTGCAGGTGCTCAACACACCAATAGGGGAGCTGACGGAGGAGCAGATGCTCCTCGCGGATGAAGCCCTTTATTCTGGTGGGGCTGTTGCCTGGGCGCTTCGATCCGTGCCGGATGAGTACATGCCTATGCCCGATACCGAAGCGTTTACCGGCGCTGTGATGGAGTGGGCACCAACTCCGTGGGACAAGGTGCGTAATCTGCAAAAGCGGGTCCGACTCCGCAGCGATCAGGATCTGGCCGATGAGCGGGAGCGCATGGAACTTTGGTACTGGCGTGGCACCGAAGAGGTTTCTGCTGAGGATCTGGCGGAAGTCGTTGCCGAGATCGAGACAGCCGATCTGATGCCGGTGATCGATGGTGATCTTGCTGCTGGTGGCGTCGCATTTGGTGCGCTATCCGAGGACGAGCAAGACGATCTCACCTGGATCGCGGAGCAGCGCCTGCGAGCGCTGAACTGGGTCTGCGGCTTCGGCGATTCGTGGGAAACCGCACCGTTGGATGTGGGGTAGCAAGGTTGTTTCAAACACCACGAAGTGACCCACAAGGGGTCACGCTACCGGTGCCCAAATGACAGATTGGTAGCGTCACCCCTTGTGGGTGACATCGCC
>JAFAEA010000145.1 GCA_023424355.1 Chloroflexota bacterium
TGGGAGATTTTGCAGGGATACAACGGCAGCAGTCACCAGAACAATAGCGATCTGTGGCAGTATCAGGATTCGCTCGATCTGGTGAGAACCGATGGCGATACTGCTGGCGCCCAGGTGTACTCACCTGTAACCGGCACCATTCGCTGGCTCGACCCATCGAGTGGCGGAATCAGCATCGATATGGGCAATGGTTATGCCGTGGCGCTCTTCCATGTCACCTTCGATTCCTCGCTCGCCGCTGGTCAGTCAGTAACTCAGGGGCAGCCTCTGGGCACTATTTCCGGACCAGGTGGTCCCGGATATGCCAGCACCCCACACGTTCATATTGCGGCGTGGCAAACTAGCGATGGTGGCAATTGGAATCGCATATCGGTGCCTTTCGAAGGTAGCCTCGCGATTAGTGGCTACAATCTGCCCAACGATGGTGCCGGCTATCAGCACACTGGACTTAGCTTCAATCCCTAGCGATTAACACAAACGAGGCCGGGATCGAATGTGATCCCGGCCTCGTTTGCGTGTTGGCTACTTTTCGCCTTTGGCGGCGTCGATATCACCCAGAGGAATATCAAGGATCCGGGCGGCATTGCCACCGAAGATCATCTGCAAGTGATCGTGAGGCATGTTCATGAAGCGGCAAATGCGAATCTGATCCTGCAGATATCGAATGGCGAAGCCACGCGGGAACCAGCTAGAATCGGAGCCGAAGAGCATCCGCTCCGGACCAATCGTCTCGTAGAAGCGCTGGAACAAATCATCGAGCGTGAGTTTGTATGGCATCCAACGCACCCACTGATTGCTGCCGGATGAATCGACATTCACGTTCGGGCAGCTCCAGCAGAGGAACAGCAAATCGGTGACGTGCTGAATACCGAAGTGCGGGATAATGAAATCGACCGTCGGGAAGTCTCGCGCCACCGGCTCGAGCACCGCTGGCGAGATATTGGGGTGGTAACTCACCCCACCCGCGGCACCGAGCATGCCGAAGTGGCAAAGCACGGGAATGCCCAGACGCTCACAGGTTTCCCACACCGGATAGAGATCGCGATCGTTGATCAGTTTCGGAATTGCTGGCGCGAGCAACTTCAGCGCCTTGAGCCCCAACTGTGTCACGGCTCGCTCGAGCTCCTCGGCCGCATCCGGGCGGGTGATATCGTGATGGGCGAACCCGACAAATCGATCCGGGTACATCTGCACCACGCGAGCGAGTTCATCGTTATCGCGACCAGTTACGAAACCGATACGCTCGATTCCGTACTTGTCCAGCTCCGCCACCCAACGCTCGGCCTGTTCTTCGCTGGAACGCGGTTCGGTTTCCGGCTCAGGGAAATCGAACGCCATGCGCCACTGGTGACGCATACGCTCGAGGCTCTCGGTTCGGTGGGCTTCGCGCTCGGCGACCTTGGGATTATCGATCTGCCCACGCTCGCGCGTGCGCAAGCTCTGGGTAACATCTCCGCGAATTGGAAAATGCGCATGTACATCGATGATATGGAGATCCTGAAACACCTCGTACCTCCGGTATGGATTTCGCCCGAACAACAGGCGAACTGGCAACTGCTAACCCGCCGATTGTAGCGGAGTGTCAGCAGTTGTCCAGAGGTGTTATGTGCAGAGATCAGTTAGCTCGCAGATTGCAGCCCCGCAGGCCATCGTTCATCCCCGTATTGAGGGAATCACGACGCTGCTTCGCGGTACCGTGGGCGGTAACATCGTCCCACTTGGTGCCAGATTGATCGCCGAAGAGATCGATCATGCGATCCATTTCCTTGATATCGCCGCTGCTGAACAATCCACGTACGGTGCCATCCTGCATGAAGGTGCCGGAGAGACAATCGGCCTGGAGTTCGTGCTCAATTGAGTAGTTTCCACCGTACAACTCAGGTGATTTGGTGACGTACATTCCGGAAATATTCTGAATGTGGTGCGCCCATTCGTGCGCCATCACCATATCCCACGCGGGCGGACCGAAGCGATCGATGATGTATTCCCGCGCATCGGGGTTGAAGTAGATCGTCTCGTCACGCGTGCAATAGTGTGCAAAGACCTCATCCGGGTTATCGATTTCACCACATCCAGTTGGGGTGCCGGCCACATTCACACCGATCATGTCGGCGGGAGAGCGATACTCCTTGCCCCAATCGCTGAAGATTTGGGCCCAATAGGTATCGAGATCCTGATAAATTTCTGTGGAATATGCCGAAGTGAATTTTACGGTGTAGCCGCCCATAGCATTGATTTCGCTCGCATCGCTCTCAGTGATATCGGGCATCCAGCGCCAAATTCCGTCGACTTCTGCCAACATTACCTGACGTTCAACAGTGTTGCCTTCCGCATCCTGGTAGGTGTAATTGGCGATTGCAACATTGTCGAACTCGGTGCCGGTGAGGTCGTAACTCATGTCCTCGAAATCCACACCAGATATTTTCAGAACATCGGCCGGAGCAGCAGGTGCGACCGTGGGATACCAGTTCACAAACGCCGTTCGCGAGATGAGCATGCGGGCATCGGGCAGCATGAGATCGTAGAGCAGGTGCCAATCCTCATTGCGCTCGGCGCGGCTGATTTCGGCCAGAACACGATTCACCTCGCGGCTGGAATCAGTTTGCGCTGCGGCCGCCGAAACTGAACTGTGCGGCATGACTAGAGTAGAAGCGATAAAGAGTAGCGGCAGCAGAATGCTTGCGAGCCGTTTCATTGAATGTACAAGCATCAAAAGGTCTCCGGATGAACAGGTAGATTGCAGGGGCTGTTTTCGAACCTGTTAGATAAACGCTCGAGTTATGCACATTGTTCCATCATCGCGCGTGACAATCTACGAGATGATCGTTCACAACGCCGATTGCCTGCATGGCTGCATAGACCGTGGTGGGGCCAACAAACGCGAACCCTGCCTTCTTTAACGCCTTCGCCAGCGCCGCGGATTCCGGTGTCACTGCCGGTACATCATGGATTGATGCCGGGACTGGATGCTCAACCGGAACAAAACTCCAGATCAAATCCGCCAATCCTCCCTGCTCTCGCAAGGCAATCGTGGCCTTTGCATTGGTGATGGCAGCATTAATCTTCATGCGATTGCGGATGATACGCGGATCCTGCATCAGGCGCTCCACATCGGCTTCCGTGAACTTCGCAACCTCGTCTGGATCGAACCCGGCGAACGCATCGCGGATGCCATCACGCTTGCGCAGAATCGTGAGCCAACTCAATCCGCTCTGAAACGCTTCCAGCATGATTCGCTCGTAAAGCCCACGTTCATCCTGAACAGGTACCCCCCACTCCGTATCGTGATAGGCGATGTATTCGGCACTACTGCCAGACCAGGGGCACCGTAATACCCCATCTTCGCCCTGTATACATGCGCCAGTGGTATCATCGGCCATGAACTTGCTCCGGATGTTTGAAGAAATGTCTGGTATAAGCGTAGTTTGCCGCAGTCCATTTCACCAGAGGTCGTCCCAAACATGTTGGACAAATTTCTTCCAAAATCTCAGGGTGCCCGAGATATTTTGCTCCTGGTTGTGCTCATTGTTCCGTTGGCAATTGCCGGCGTAATTTGGGGGATTCTGGGAGATTTTTCCAGCCCCCGAGAGCCAGTTACCCCCACGCCGATTGTGAGTCCGGAGGCATCACCGGAATCGACTCCAGTCACGTTTGTGATCGTCGATCGCGTGTAACTCCAACTTCGTAGCAACCAAACATGGCCGGGATGGATTTCTCCATCCCGGCCATTTTTGCTGTGACTATGCCTGCTTGCGATCCCGCCAGATCAGCCATCCGGCCAACATCACCGTTGGCCAGATGAGATTCGGCAGCACCTGCATAGGACCGATTCCCTGATCAGGATTCAGCAGCTCCGCGGCATCGCCAGATCCGGTATTCGGCGGCGAGGTGGTGCCAACGCAGTTGTAGACCCAAACTTCGCTGAGCTTGTTCTTGGTTACAACGACATCGCCCTTCGCATCCACGCTGTTGGATTGTGCGAAGCACCATTCGCTATCGACTTCCGTCAGCTTGTAGGTCCCCGGCGCCAACATCGGGAACTGCACGATACCATCGCCATTGGTATTCACCCGAATCGGCTGACCAACAACGTCGCGAGTCTTCGGATCCACCTGGACGATTTCGAACGGGATCGGCTCAGTGGCGCGACTGCACTCGTTCTTGTAGTCGTAGCCCTTCTGACGCTCATCGATCGGGCAGTTGTACTTCTGCACCTGAATCGCACCATTGTTCGCGTCGAACAGCGGTGGCACCTGGAACACACGACAGGTAATGGTGGAACCACTTTGCTGCGTGGTCGAGACCGTGCCGTTCACCGACTTCAGGTTCGGGTTCTGCGGATCAGTACCGCAGAACAGGTAGCTCACCGGCACCGAGAACGGACGTTCCGCCCAAATGGTGTATGTGCCTGCCGGCAGATCGGTGAAGCTGGTCTTGCCAACCACGCCGGTATCGCCAGTGACGCGCTTGTAGCGGTTTGCGCTCTCGGCACGAACGGTGATCTGGTTGGTCAACTGCGATTCGGCCATACAGCTGTTCTGGAAGTCCACGAACGAGCTGCCATTGAAGCCTGGCGGGCATGTGTAGCCTTCCACATTGATCGTCACCGGTGCCGGAGCAGGCGGAGAAATGTAGTTGATGACGATGACAGTGGTCATCTGGCCAACGCCCACGCGAATGCGCGCAGCCGAGTTGCCTGGCAGATCCGGATCCGTCTCGGTCAGGAGATAGATGCCTTCAACTGCCGTCAGCTGGGCCCGTCCATCCTCATTCGTCTTGAACGTCGCGTTACTCTCGGTGCTGCCATCTTCGGCCACCAGAGTGAAGCTGGCCACAGATGGCGTACATCCGGCGGTTTGCTTCAGTTGCTGGTTACCCTGGGCACCACCCATGAACTGGGTGCGTTCGCCTTCATCACCGGCCGGGCAAACAAACTTCTGAATCTGCACGGTACCCGTGTTCGGTGGTGGCTCGTTCTGGAACACCACACGCACGGTGGTTGTCTGACCCGGACGGACAGTGATCTCGCGCGGAGTGGTATCCAGCTTGAAGCCGAACGGCGCCTGGGTTTGCGTCAGCTGTCGAGCGCCCGGCTCGAGACCGGTGACGGTTGCCTGACCAGTGGCATCGGTGCAAAGCTCGGTATCGCCGGATTCTGTCAGGGTGAAGCATGCATCCTGCAGTGGCAATCCAACCGTATTCACGGCCTGCACCACCACATTGCCCGGCTTGTACTGATGGGCGATTTCCACAGTTGTGGTCTCGCCATTAGCGATCGTGACGGTTGTGTCGGCCGCGACCTGCCAATCCGGCGAAGGAGCCAACTGCTCGCGCAGAGTCAACTCACCGACCGGCAAGTTCTCGATGGTGATGCGTGCCGGTTGATCATCGGCGTTATCGCAGATGCGTCCGGAAACCGCGCGGTCGCCATCGAACACCTGGTAGCATCCGCCGGCAACCGGGTTGCCATTCGGATCCAGCGGTATCACTACGAGCGTGCCACTTTCGGCAGGTGGTTGAACCCGGGCGTTCTGCACGGTGATCTGCAGCGATCCGGCTGGATTGATGGTCACGGTGCGATTCGCAGCAGGATCAAATCCGGCGGTCGAAACAGTCTGGCGGAGCTCGTACTCCCCTGGTGGGACGTTGGTGAAGCGGACGATTCCATCCACGTTGCCATCGTTGGCATCGCAGAACGGTCCGAGCTCGGTATCACCAACCAATACGTAGCAGGCATTCTGCAGCAGCAGGGTCGGCTCATCCTGAGCCACGGTGCGAATGGTCAATCGACCCGGTCGCACATCCATGACGATTTCGACATCGGTGTTCTCGCCAGCAGCTACATCCACAAATCGTGATGGAGCGGTCTGGAACTGCTTACCCGGAGTGCGAGTTTGCACCAACTGGTAAGTTCCAGCCGGAACATCCACGAACACAATCTCACCATCGACCGGTTCGCTATCGCAAAGCGTATCGATGGTGCTCGAGCCCTTGACGAGTGCGTAGCAGGCACCATTCAGGGCACCGCCATCACCATCGACGGTAGTAACCGTCACGGATCCTGGCAGAACCTCAGCCTCGAGCGCGAACTGCAGCTCGGCGGTCTCGTTCACCGCCACTGTGGCCGTCTGCGCGTCCGGAGTCTGGAATCCTGCCGGAACCGTGGTCATTGTGACGTCGTAATCGTTGGGCTCGAGGCCTTCGACCACGATGACACCAGCGGTTCCATCCACATCACCAGCCTGGTTATCGCAGACCGATGTATCGCCGATGGTGTAGCAGGCACCAGCCTGATTTGTTCCGTTTGCAGTCGTGGTGATCTGAATCGCACCCGTGGTCGGTGCCAACGGCAGCGTGAGAGTCACCTCACCGGTGCCAGCTGCAGGCACATTGCCAGAAACGCTGGTAACCACACCGATTGGTCGATCCGGTTCGAAGCCTTCTTGCAGGCCAACACTGTATGTGCCGACCGGCAGATTCTCGAACGTGATCACGCCATCGAGCGCGCCATCGGCATCATCGCAGGCGGATTCCGAAATCGATTCATCGGCGGAGGTAACGGTGACACAGGCACCATTAACAGCTTCCTGATCTTCGTAGATCACGGTGACGGCCAACGAACCTGTGGTTGGTGGTGTCGCCGTGAGAGCGATGGTCTGCTGCGCGGTCTCGTTCGCAGTCACAACTACATCGACCGGATCTGCAGGCCGATCGTAGCCATCCGGAGCGGTGGTCACGGCTACCGAGTACGTATCTGGAGCCAGATCTGGAATGGTGATTATACCGTCAGGGTCACCATCGCCGAGATCGCAGTAGGCAGTGGCATTGATGGTGACGCAGGCACCCGCGAGCGGTGCGCCATCGGCATCGGCAATCGTAATTTGGATCGAGCCAACTTCAGCGATCAGAGGAACTTCAAGCGATGTGACATCGGCAGGAACAACCTGATTTTGGGCAGCTTCGAAGCCATCCGGCGCGGTTTGCATGGCAAGAGTTGCATCGGACTGCGGGACATCGTTGAACACTACCTGTCCTGCGCCGGCATCATCACAAACCGGATTGCCACCATCGAGGGTGTAGCAGGCGCCATTAAGGGATTCACTGGTATCACCATTGATGGTGGTGATGATCAGATCCTTGCCGGTTTGACTCACGGTGAACGTGGCCGTTGTGCTGCCATCGGCAGCGACGGTGACCGTCTGCGGAGCGGCAACTTCGTAGCCGTCAGGAGCAGTGGTCATGGTGACTTCGACATCGCCTGGGGTGATGCCAGTCACGGTCAGCGAACCAGAACCTTCGTCACATTGCGGATCGCCGCCTGCGACGGCGTAGCATGCACCGCCAACCGGATTTGTCCCGTCGGTCGTGTTGATAACAAGGCTCGTAGTCGAACGGGCGACCGTGAAGCTCGCGGTGCTGCTGCCATCGGCAGCGACGGTGACGGTCTGTGGAGCGGCGACTTCGTAGCCGTCAGGTGCCGTGGTCATCGTAACTTCGACATCGCCTGGAGTAATTCCGGTGATGGTCACCGAACCAGTGCCTTCATCACACTGCGGATCGCCACCAGCAACGGCATAACATGCGCCGCCAACCGGATTCGTACCGTCAGTGGTATTGATGACGAGACTCGTGGTCGAACGCGCAACGGTGAAGGTCGCCGTCGAGCTGCCATCGGCAACCACGGTGACCGTCTGCGGAGCAGCGACTTCGTAACCGTCCGGTGCTGTGGTCATGGTGACTTCGACATCGCCTGGAGTGACGCCTGTCACGGTCAGCGAACCAGTACCCTCGTCACACTGCTGATCCCCGCCAGCAACGGCGTAGCAGGCGCCGCCAACCGGATTCGTGCCGTCGGTGGTGGTAATAACAAGACTCGTGGTCGAACGCGCAACGGTGAAGGTCGCCGTCGAGCTGCCATCGGCAGCCACGGTGACCGTCTGCGGAGCAACGACTTCGTAGCCGTCGGGTGCCGTGGTCATGGTGACTTCGACATCGCCTGGGGTGATGCCTGTCACGGTCACCGAACCAGTACCTTCATCACACTGCGGATCCCCGCCAGCAACGGCGTAGCAGGCGCCGCCAACCGGATTCGTGCCGTCGGTCGTATTGATGACAAGACTCGTGGTGGAACGGGCAACGGTAAAGCTCGCGGTGCTGCTGCCATCGGCGGCCACAGTGACCGTCTGCGCAGCGGCGACTTCGTAACCGTCCGGTGCCGTGGTCATGGTGACTTCGACATCACCTGGGGTGATGCCTGTCACGGTCAGCGAACCAGAACCTTCGTCACATTGCGGATCGCCACCAGCAACGGCGTAGCATGCGCCGCCAACCGGATTCGTTCCGTCGGTGGTGGTGATAGTCAAATTTGCGACTACCGGGGCCGGGGCATCGAAGGTGACACTCGCAGCCTCTCCCTCGACCAGGGTTACGGTCTGGGAATCTGCCGCCACGACCTCGGCCGGGCCTTCATAAGCATCGACCACAAAATCGCCTGCTTCGAGATTCTGCATCTCGATTTGGCCGGCTTCCGGGTTGGCATCGTTTTCACCGTTATCACAGGCGAACGGAAGTTCGAGCATGCCGATGCTGCCCGTGGTATCGAGTTCGACACATGCGAGCGGTTCGGCATCAGAGCTCGGATAACTCACGTTGAGAGTGGCACCAGTCTCCGGTGCGGCAGGGGTCTCTGTTTCCGTTGGTTCGGCAGTTGGTGTTTCAGTCTCCGTCGGCGCGGCCGTTGGCGATTCGGTTTCAGTCGGCTCAGCAGTTGGTGTTTCCGTTTCGATTGGGCCAACACCTTCAGCAGAGGAGATATCGACGATAACGTCGCCCTCGGTCACCGTTATTGGCTGATCGGCGGCCTTTTCGAATCCTTCGGGCACGCGGGTTTCCACCAGCGTGTAATCACCAGCGGGCACATCAACTACGCCAATCGAGCCATCATTTGCGGCAATGCCGTCTTCGTCACAGTTTTCCTTCACGGTTTCGCCGGCAGCATTCACTGCAGCGAAGCACGATCCGCCAACGGGATTCCCGTTCGTATCCTGACGATAGATCACGATTCGACCGGTCACTGGAGCCTCGGTCGGATCGGCGGTGGCT
Organism: Chloroflexota bacterium; assembly: GCA_023424355.1. Lineage (GTDB taxonomy): Bacteria > Chloroflexota > Chloroflexia > Thermomicrobiales > UBA6265 > UBA6265. Next base: position 9,103 of record JAFAEA010000145.1, read on the forward strand.
TCATCTGTTGGAGCAGCAGTCGGTTCCTCGGTTGGCGCAACCGTGGGCTCTTCAGTCGGTGCAACTGTCGGCTCTTCAGTGGGTGCTTCGGTCGGTGCAACAGTAGGCTCAGCAGTCGCCTCTGCCTGTGCAGCACCGGCAATCTGAACCTCACTATCGCCTTCGATCACAAAGATCGGTGTATCTGGAGCCTTCTCATAACCATCCGGCGTGCGGGTTTCCACCACCGTATGATCACCAACCGGGATGTTCTCCACACCCGTGGTGCCATCATCGGCGGCGATGCCGTCTTCATCACAGGCCTCACCAAGAACCTGGCCATTGGCATCTTGCACCGCGAAGCAGGATCCGCCGACCGGGGAGCCGTTCTCGTCGGTGCGATACACAATCACCCGGCCAACTGCTTCAGTGGGAGTCTCCACAGCCTCAGTTGGGGTCTCTGTCTCAACTACTTCAGTCGGAGTCTCGACTTCCTCAGTCGGGGTCTCGACAACTTCGGTGGGTTGTTCAATAACGATCGCCTGGGATTGCACCGGCTGATTCACAATGTCGTTCGGCAGAACGGTGACCGGCACTTCGGCAGCCGGTTCAACGCCATCTGGCGTGCGGGACTCGCGGAGGGTGTAATCGCCAGATGGCACACCAATGAGACCGATGCGGCCATCATCCGGCACATCGCCATCTTCATCACAGGAACTGGAAACAACAGAACCATCTGGAGCGACAAGTTCGAAACAGGCTCCACCAATCGGATTACCGGCCTCGTCCTGACGCAGTACCACCAGATCGCCATTTTCAGATGCAGGTGGTTCGGTAGCCAGCGCAGCAGACTGCACCGGCTGCTCAACTGCCTGGTTCGGGAGAACGGTCACCGGCATTTCGGCAGCCGGCTCAACGCCTTCCGGCGTGCGGGATTCGCGGAGAGAGTAATCGCCAGATGGCACACCGATGAGACCGATGCGGCCATCATCCGGCACATCACCATCTTCATCACAAGCACTACCAACAACGGATCCATCCGGAGCTACGAGTTCAAAACAGGCTCCACCAATTGGGTTGCCGGCATCACCCTGACGCAGCACCACCAGGTCACCTGGTTCCGGAGCTGCAGGTCCTTCGGATCGCGCCTCAACGGAGGCGTGGCCGGTCTGCACATCGATTTGCTGATCGGCCAGCGGTTCGGCACCATCGGCTGGCTTGGTTTCACGAAGGGTATAGCCGCCCGGTTGGATTCCCACCGGGAACAGCAGCGTGGTGCTGCCATCGCCATCGGTATCACAACCGCGAGTTTGGCTGGCACCATCGAGCACGAAACAACTTCCGCCAAGCGGATTACCGTCGGCATCCATGCGCTGAACGGTGAGCGCGGCGTAGCCAAGATTCTGTACACCGGTGATGTTGCCGAGTGCATCGAATGTCACCCGATTGACACCTTCGGAGAAATCGGCACCCGTGGAAACCGGCTGCCCATCGATGAGCACCTGCATATCCATGTAACCATCGCTGGCCGCGAAGATTGAGGTGGCAACATAGCCCTCACCGTCCTGAGCGAGTGCGACATCGCCGAACGATCCACTGGCGGTTGCGATGTGATTGACGGCCCAAACATTGTTCTGGCGGGTGGCACTATTGAACTCGGCGTAGATGCCGAGCTGACCGTCGTTCACGGTTACCTGATTTTCGGCGATGGAGTACTGAGTCCCCTGCTGATCGACCGCTACGATCTCCCAGTTCCAGGGACCGGCTGGCACGGAGAAAACGCCGGTCCAAAGTCCATTGCTCTCCACCAGGCGTGTTTGATCACAATTCACATCCCAGGCACCACAGCCAAGCTGTGTCTGGAAATCGCCGACAAGCACAACCCGTTCAAAATCTGTTGTATCTGAATCAAGCGGTTGCTGGGCGGCCTTCAGGATTCCCTGTTCCGGAGACATGATGTTTGCCGCTTCGGCAACGTTGACCAGCGGAGCAAACAGCCCCACCACCATTGCGATCATGCCCAGCCAGTGCAGCATAGCGCCCGCGCCAGATAGTTTGGAGACGCGTGAGATTCTGCTGCGCTTCGTCCGTGGTTGTGCCATGTGCCATCCCTCTCTTCCGCCGAAGTTCCGTGCGCTCTGTGTATCGTCGACAGGTACCTGCAAACATCATACCCGGTTGGGCGGATGCCATTGCAGATATATGTCGTGTTCTTCCCGGGTATCGCGGCCACAGGTTTACTGTGGCCGCACCCAAGAGATGGCGGGATTGGGAAAGGGAAGAGTGAGGACAATTTGTCCGTGCATGCCATCTCTCACCTGTTCAAACGTTTCGGTGAGCGATTTGGTTACACGTCATTTTGCAGGATCGCTAGATCAATCGATTCGTACCAGTAAGCTCGATGAGACGATCAAAATAATCCGGGAAGGTCTTGGCTGTGCAGCCCGGATCGAGGATGCGCACGCCTGGTGCGCGCAAACCGGTGACGCCAAAGCTCATGGCCATGCGGTGATCATCGTACGTCTCGATTTCGGCTGGGGTAACCGGTCCCGGATGGATGGTCATACCATCCTCAAACTCGTCGACCTCTTGCCCCAGCTTGCGCAGTTCGATAGCCACATTCGCGATGCGATCCGTCTCTTTGATGCGATTGTGCGCCACACCCCGGATAGTGACAGGGCTATCGGCGAAAGGAGCAATCGCTGCCAGCGTCTGGGCGGTGTCAGAGATCTCGGTCATATCGAAATCTCCACCACGAAGCACACCATCTGCCGGACCGCGCACGATCGTATCGTTCTCACGCACATCAATAGTGGCACCCATGGCTTCCAGTACATAGACGAAATCGAGATCGCCCTGAAGCGATTCGATTCCCAAACCCTCAACTCGCACTTCGCCACCGGTGATCGCGGCGGCTGCGAAGAAGTAACTGGCATTACTGGCATCCGGTTCGATGTGATAGACCTGCCCCTCGTACCGCTGACCGGAAGCGACCTTGAAGGTGCGGTAATCCTCATCAATTTCGGCATCGACACCGAACGCAGCCATCACATCGGCAGTGATATCGATGTACGGCTGAGAAACGAGCTCACCATCTACATGGATAGTCATCCCCTGCTCGGCGTACGGAGCTGCCATGAGCAGGCCGGTGAAGTACTGGCTGCTTTTGTCGCCCGCCATAGTGACGCTGTTTCCGCTAATCCCGTTTGCATCCACCTGAACCGGCGGATAGCCTTCTGCCATCAGCGATTTCACGCTGACACCAAGTTCACCCAGTGCTCCAAGCAGCGGCGCGATTGGTCGCTCGCGCATGCGCGGAACGCCATCAAGCACAAAGGTGCCCTGCCCCAGCGCGACCATTGCCGCGAGGAAGCGAACGCTGGTGCCACTGTTACCGAGGAAGAGCTCGGCGTTATCGGCGGGAATCACGCCATCGCATCCGGTTACCGTGAAACTCTGGGCTGCGGGATCGCTTACGACCCGGATTCCCAACTGATTGAGAGCAGCTGCCATATATCGGGTGTCATCGGAAAAGAGTGCACCGGTCAGTACGGATTCGCCGCGAGCAAGCGCGGCAATCGGCAAGGCCCTGTTCGTGATACTTTTGCTGCCCGGAACATTCACTGTACCAACCACCGGGCGAGTAACCGGTGCCAGTTCCAACATTTCCGAACGGAAGGAGGAATTGTTGATGAGCATTCCCATGACTTCTGATCCTGTGTTTTCGTTTCAACACCAACGCCGGGGATAATCCCCGGCGTGGCAAAAAACTCTGTCTACTCGTTTTGCGGCTACAGGCGCTGGTACTCTTCCAAATCGAGCACAAACACTGTGGCAGCGGCCGGCTTGCTCGCCTGGCCCTGTACGGTTACCGGCTGACCGGCATGGGCATGCTGCTGAATGAGTGCGAGCACCTGATCGATCTGCTCTTCCTCGGCACCAATCATCAGCGTTGTATTACCGCGCCGCAGGAATCCACCGGTACTGGCCAAACGCGTGGCACGGAAGTCTTCTTCCAGCAGCGCGTCGACGACTGCATCGGCATCTTCATTCTGAACAACGGCAATGATCAGCTTCTTCATGATCTACTCTCCAGGTCAAAAATCAACGGCCGGTCGGGGTCGTGATGCGTTCATAGTACCACGGTATTTGCCGTGTTCTGTGCTCTATTTACCGGATTTCCAGCGCTGGTTATCCAGGTATCCCTGCAGAATAACAGCAGCAGCCATGGAATCAATATGTTGCTTGCGCTTGTCTCTGCGAGCCCCCTGACTCAGCAGCGCCTGATTGGCGACCGCAGATGACAATCGCTCATCGCTGTATACAAGCTCGATATCGAGCGTTTTCGCCAACCCATCGGCTACTGATCGCACTTCAGCGGCCTGCGGCCCTTCGCGACCAGACATGCCCACGGGGAGTCCTACTATCAGCTTGCCAATGTTGTATTTGGCGATCAGTTTTCGCAATTCACCGGCCACATCGCCGCGCGCATCGATGGTGGCCACCGGACTCGCGATCATGCCAAGTTCATCGCTCAACGCGACTCCGATACGGCGTCCGCCGATATCCAGACCAAGCAATCGCTCCATCACGGATCTCCAGCGGTAGCTTCGGGAGTTGGAGTCCCGGCATCGCCAGACGGATCGGCGACCTGAATATCGATGCGGCCGGTATCCTTCGGCATACGCTTGAACCACCAGCCAGGGCTGATGCTGAGTTCGTGACTTTCGAATTGCTCCACCCCATCGAGGCGTGCATTTGCGTCATCGAGCGAGGATCCGGACATATCATTGCGGATCGCATCGAGCGTGGCATCATCCACAATCGCATAGGCAGTTGCCGTGGCACCCACCCGGAACTGCACGTTATCCGGTGCCGGAGCCAACGCAGTCGGCTCATCCAGCACCACAGAATCGGGATCGATTTCGTACCCCTCAGGCACCTGTGATTGCAGGCTTTCGCGGAAGAAATCCGTAGTTGCCGTAGTCACATCATGTTGGTCATAAATCAAGCCAGTGGCATGAACTGTTCCCGAAATGCTGACCGTATCGGCCTCGTCTCCCACCTGGGCAGACGGGGTGAAATCCTCAAACGCAATCGCATCGATCTTCACACTCGGTACCACCACAGCCTGGCCATCTGGCAATTGACTAGTCCAGCCGCTCGCGGCTGCCCGTGTTTGATCGTTGATGAACTTGTCTTGCAGCGAAACCAGATCTTCTTCGGCCACGATGGGTACCTCGATATCGGTACCGCCTTCGATGGCTGCATCCCGGTTGCTGTAGTGAATACCGATATCCGGAATAATGCCCGTGAGGAGCCCTGCATCGGCGTTGCCGGTGGCGCCCGGTTCGGTAGCTGTGACTGCAACGGTGGTCTCTCCGGCAACATTGTTTGCCGCCGGTGGCACCTTCACCTCGGAATCGGTGGTGTAACTGGCACCTTCATAGATTGAAAGCGTGGTTCCCTGTGGAACGGTGACTTCGCCACCGGTGGGATTTCGGAGAATCACTTCGCCAGAAGCGGTGTCCTGCGGTGTGCGATCGACTCCGGTGGTTGGCACCGAAATCTCGAATGGCACATCGGCTTCGGATGATGTGGCCGGCGAGGTGAACTCGATATCGCTCGGCAGGGATGCTCCATCGGCAGCGACCGCATAGTTCACTTCGCTGGAGACCGTGGTGCTCTTTACGGTTGCGACCACGGTCACATTCGGCAGGGCATACCACCCGGCGATTCCGGCGATGAGGGCCACCACCAGTACAACGGCCGCGATTTTGCCCGCCAACCGCGCAGTGGCACCAATCGCCGAAGGCGAGTCGTCGTCAATGTAATCGAACGAGCTCTCTTCCTTGTGCCGCCGACCACGGTTCTGCTCGGCCGCCGCGCGTTCCGGATTCTCTCGCCGACGTCGAGGTTGCTCGTCGTCGCCATTACTGACCCAGGTTTCGTATGCGCGCTTGTTGCCAAGAAGCGTATCGGCTGGTCGCCAGCCGTGAGCTTCGCGCTCGGATCCACCAGAAGTGCGAATCCCGAACATGTTGGCCAGCTGATTTCGCAGACTTGTGCTGCTTTCGAGAATCACCTGAATACCACCGCGCTCGGCGGTATCCTTCAGCGCACGAAACTCCGCAACCGTGAGGAGAACCGGACAATGATCCGGGATCGCCAGGATAATTGTCTGATCGACATGACGGCGGACTTCTGCCAATACCGCTGGCATCGATGCATCGGCATCGATCTCTACACGTATTGGCTGCGGAGCTTCGTTACGCTTCGGCATCCGGTACTAAACCTTTTCAGACAGGAATTCAGAGACTGCCTTCAGCGCGTCTGAGATTCCTGTCGGATTCTTGCCACCGGCCTCGGCCAGTTCTGGCCGACCACCACCGCGACCATCTACATAGGGTGCAATGTGCTTGATGATGTCACCTGCGCGGATACCTCGCTTCACGAGATCCGGGGTCACCATGGCCAGAAGGCTGGCGGCACCATCGATTTCGGCACCAAGAACCACCACACCACTTTCGATGCGGTCGCGGGCGCGGTCACCCATCTGCCGCAGCGCATCGCGCTCGGTAATATCAACCTGAGCGGAGATGAGGGTGGTATCGCCGACCTTGACGGCCAATCCGATGAGATCAGCACTCTTGGCGGCAGCAACTCGTCCCTTGAAATCCTGCAGCTCGCGCTCGAGCTCCCGCACACGGTCCTGCATGCCGCGAACGGTGCCCGGAACTTCGTTCCAGGTGACCTTGAGCTCGCGACCAAGATCATCCAGCAATCGCTGCTGTCCCTGAATGCGCTCGTTGGCCGCAACTCCGGTGAGCGCCTCGATACGACGAACACCACTGGCGACACTACCTTCGGAGGTGATCACGAACGGACCAATTTCACCTGTATTGCCAACGTGGGTGCCACCGCAGAGTTCGCTGGAAACGCCATCGATCTTCACCACGCGCACGCGATCGCCATACTTTTCGCCAAACAGAGCCATGGCGCCAGAAGCGATGGCTTCCTTTTGATCCATCACATCGGTGGAAACAGCACGATTCGCGAGAATCTCGTTGTTGACGATCTGGTTGATATTGCGCAGCTGCTCGGCAGAAACCGGTTCCAGTGAGGTGAAGTCGAATCGCAGGCGATCCGGTGCCACCAGCGATCCTGCCTGGTGGCTATCTTCGCCGAGCACGGTTCGCAACGCCTTGTGCAACAAGTGAGTGGCAGTGTGATTGCGCCGAATGTGACCGCGTCGATAGCTATCGACCTGCGCGCGAACAGTGTCCCCAACCTTCAGGAAACCTTCCTGAACAGTACCGCGATGGACGAAAAGATCCGGCGTCGGCTTGGTGGTGGTATCCACATCGAACAAGCCGGTTTCGGCGTGCATTTTGCCGGAATCGCCAACCTGTCCACCGGAATCGCCGTAGAACGGGGTGCGATCGAGCACCAGCTCAATCTGGTCACCGACTTCGGCAGTTTCCTGGAGACCATCCTCACCGATCATCGCCACAATAGTGGCTTCTGCATCAGTGGTTTCGTAGCCAAGGAACTCGGTACGTGGCTGGATATTGGCGTAAATCTCGCCCCAGTTGCGCTCGGCGTTGGCGAAGGCCGCACCAGAGCGGCTGATTTCCCGCTGGTGATCCATGGCCTTTCGGAAGCCTTCTTCGTCTACCCGAAGGCCTTCTTCCTGCGCGAGTTCGATGGTGAGATCGTATGGGAAGCCGTAGGTATCGTAGAGGCGGAATGCTTCCGCACCCGGAATCTCCTGCTCGCCGCGCTCCTTCAGTTCAGATGTGAGCGCCTGCAGTCGGTTCATACCAGAGGCGAGTGTCTTGCCGAAGCTTTCTTCTTCATAACCAATCACGCGCGTGATCTGGCGCTGACGTTCGCGCAGCTCCGGATGCAGATCAGCAAACTGATCGATCACACCTTGCGCGAGCTCCGCCATGAACTGCTCCTTGATACCGAGCAGGTGTCCGTGGCGAATCGCCTTGCGCAACACACGTCGGAGCACGTACGCGCGGCCTTCGTTGCCAGGCAGCACGCCATCGCCAATGAGGAACACGGAACCGCGCACATGATCGGCCACGATACGAATGGAGCGATCGATCTGCGGATCGTTGCCGTAATCAACCCCGGCGAGATCACAAATTCGCTTGATGATTGGCTGATAGAAATCGGTTTCGTACATGGTGCGGGCGCCCTGGATCAACAGAACCAGTCGCTCCAGGCCCATGCCGGTATCCACACACGGCTTTTCGAGCGGAGTGCGCACGCCGTCCGGTGCGGTGTTGTACTGCATGAACACGTTGTTCCACAGCTCTAGATAGCGCGGGCAATCGCAACCGGGGGCGCAATCATCTGCACCACAGCCCCACTGTTCGCCGCGATCGAAGTAGATCTCGCTATCCGGGCCGTTCGGACCAGTTGGTCCGGCCTGCCACCAGTTATCCTCCAGCCGACCGATGCGCTCTTCCGGCACCCCGATTTGATCCTTCCAGATCAGGAAGCTTTCCTCATCTTCCGGGTGGATGGTGGGGTAAAGCCGCTCTGCCGGAAAGTTCATCCATTCTGTCAGGAACTCCCAGCTGTAGGCGAGGCTCTCCTTCTTGAAGTAATCACGCACGCTGAAGTTGCCGAGCATGAAGAAGAACGTGCTGTGACTTTCGTCACCCACTTCATCGATATCCACGGTGCGGAAGCACTTTTGCACTGTGCACATGCGCACGGCAGGAGGCTGCTCCAGCCCGAGGAAGTACGGGATCATCTGCTGCATACCGGCAGTGGTAAGCAACACACTCGTATCGCCGGCGGGCGGCACAAGGCTGCTGCTGGCCACGTGTGTATGCTGTTTGCTTTCAAAGAACTCGACGAAGCGCTGCCGAATATCGAATCCGGACATCCAGGGCATGCCGAACTCATTCACCTTGTTTTCCATGAGGTTATTTCTCCAATGATGCGATGCGCACTACAGGGTTGCTGCGAGTGGTGCCGGTGCACCATTGGTAGCCTCGGCCTCTCCTCCGAATGCTCTGGCGAGTTTGACGATTTTAGAGAGGAAAGGCGTGAACAATGCACACTCCCTGGGAACCTGCCGCCCGGATTTGCCGGCGGCAACACAACCAACCCCGAAACGCATATCGGGTTAGCGCCTATTGTGGCAGAATTTGGTCAACCTCGGCAATTCAACCTCTGCTTTAACAATTCTCTTCACTTTACGTGGTAGCTTAAATACACACATTCGAAGGTCACGGAGATGGCCACCATACAATTGGGGAGATTGGCATGACGAGAGATCAGCTTACCGGCATTATCTGGGTGGTTGTCGCCATTATCTATGGTTTCGGAATCATTCTGGTCGATAAGCAGTGGTGGACACTTGGGGGCGCTGCCTTCATCGCCATTATGGCAGTCACCATTCCGATTTGGCGCCAGTGGCTGCCGAACGATGTCGCCAAGTAGTTCTGCACAGAACGAGTCACACATGCCCCGACGAGATCTCTCGTTGGGGCATGTGTGTTAAAGTGGGCCAGTTCGATTAACCTGCTGCAGCTATAAGGAAGAACCATGTCCAGAAACCAAACAGTCGGCATTCTCTGGGTGGTCGTCGCCATTGTTTACGGAGTCGGCTCCGGCATTATCCAGGAACGCTGGTTCTCTGTTGGCGGAGCCATGTTCTTCGCGCTGTTCGCGGTCACATCTCCGATTTGGCGACAGTGGATCCCGGATAATCCGGAAAACTAGGCCGTTTGCGCCATCACGTGATCGATATCTGATGCCACCAGATCCGGCGTGATGTTCGGTGCGTATCGCTGGAGCACCTCACCATCCGGGCCGATCAGGAACTTGGCGAAGTTCCAATCGATTGGATTGGCCTTAATATCGCCATGTTCCTTCGTGAGGTACTTGTAGAGCGGGTCGGCATTCTTGCCGTTGACATCGATCTTGGCGAACACCGGGAAGGTGACCCCGTAGTTCACCTTGCAGAATTCCTGGATCTCCTCGTTGGTGCCAGGCTCCTGCTGTTTGAACTGGTTGCTGGGGAACGCCAGCACCTCAAACCCCTTGTCGGCATACTGCTTGTACAGTTCTTCGAGCCCCTCATACTGCGGTGTGTGCCCGCACTTGCTGGCGGTATTGACGATGAGAAGCACCTTACCGGCGTAATCTGCAAGCGATTTTTGCTTGCCATCCGCGGTGGATACCTTGAAATCGTGAACCGTCATCTGGGAACTCCTTTGGTACTATGCCATGCGTTAGTGCATGGCAGCGGCCATTGCGCTCGAATCCTCTTCAGAATTGGAGGCCCCGGAGCGTAACGGGATCTCCTTGAGGAACAGCGAAACCACGAACGCCACAATCACGATCGGCACTGCAAGCAGGAACAGATCAGTGAGAGCATTCGTGTATGCTCCCAATACAATACCCTTAAGTGGCTCGTCAAGTTGCTGCATCGCCTGAATATTGTTCGCCGCCATCTCCGGATTGGATGAACCGGTTGGTACCGGAGCACCTCCAAGCGCATCGGCCATGTAACTCGCGAGGCGTGTGTTCATTACCGCACCGAAGATTGCAGTACCCACGGCACCACCCAGGTTACGGGTGAATGCCACGGCACTCGTTGCCACGCCCATATCCCGCATTGGCACGGCATTCTGCACCGCTACCACCACGGTTTGCATGGTGAGGCCAAGGCCGCCGCCGAAGACAAAGGCATAAATCGCAATCTGCCAATACGGTGTATCCACCGCGAGCCTGCTCAGAAGCAACATTCCTGCCGCGACCAACAAGGCACCAACGACCGGGTAGATCTTGTAGCGACCGTATTTCGTGATCAATTGGCCACTGGTAATACTCATGGTGAGAATACCCGCCACCATCGGCACCATGGCAAGTCCACTGCGGGTGGCGCTCATACCCATAACACCCTGGAAGTACAGCGGCAGGAAGATGATGCCACCGAACATGGCCAGACCCATGATGAAGCCATACAGATTGGCGATGGTGAAAATGCTGTTGCGGAAGAGCTGCATCGGAATAATCGGCTCCTCAACGCGAAGCTCAACCATCACAAATGCCACGGCAAGAATCAGGGCTGCCAGCACCAGTGCCAGCGCGCGCATATCGCTCCAGCCCCAGTGTTCGCCTGCCCAGTTGAGATACAGCAGCAAGCTGCTCACTGCACCGACCACCAGCGTGGCTCCGGTCCAATCCACCTTGTGATCTCGTCGTACTACCGGCATCTTGAGCGCCATCGAAGTGATAACGAGTGCAGCAATACCGATTGGGATATTGATATAGAAGATCCAGCGCCAGCTAATGGCATCTGTCAGCCATCCGCCGATGAGTGGACCAGCCACCGAGCTCACACCGAACACGGCACCAAAGTAGCCCTGGTACTTACCGCGTTCGCGCGGCGGAATCACATCTCCAATGATCGCCAGCGCAATCGCCATGAGTCCACCACCACCGATGCCTTGTACGGCACGGAAGATGATGAGCATGGCCATATTCTGGGCGGCGCCGCTGAAGACGGAACCAATCAGGAAAATGAGGATAGCAAGCTGGAAAATTCGTTTGCGGCCGTAAAGGTCACTGATCTTGCCCCAAATCGGGGTTGTGGAAGTGCTGGCCAGCAAATACGCTGTAACGACCCATGCAAGATGATTGAGCCCGCCAAGTTCACTGGTAATACGTGGCAAAGCCACACCGACAATGCTTTGATCCAACGCCGCGAGAAACATACCGCTCATTACACCGATCATGACGCCCATGATTTGGCTCGGTGTGAGCGGAGAAGACTCCGGTGGCGTGATTGCTTTCTCTGTTGTACTCAAGGTCTTTTTACTCCCTACCGACCGGTTGGTAGAATAACGCACGG
>JAFAEA010000176.1 GCA_023424355.1 Chloroflexota bacterium
GCAGGTGCTCACTGGGGGTGTGCGGGAGAGCGCACTCTAAATTCGGAGAGCCAACATGTTTCGTTGTAAAGTCTGTGGCTGGATTCACGAGGGCGCCACTCCGCCCGATACATGCCCGAGCTGTGGAGCTCCGGCTGATCGCTTCCGCGCGATGGATAACACTGAAATTGGCCTGACCGCCAATGAATTGGCGTCGCTCGGTATCGTGGGTCAGGGTCTCGATACAACGATGGTTGAAGACGGCCGCCGCTTGCGACTCCTCGCCTTCATCGATGCATCCTTCTTCAGTCCATACACCATCCGCAACGGCAAGCAGTACCCGCTGTACACCGGCGATGCCCAGTGGTTCAGCGATAACATCCCATGTATGACTGCCTGCCCGAGCCACACCGATATCTCGCGCTACATCGCGCTGGTGGCCGATGGTCGATATAGCGATAGCTACGAGCTCAACCGCGAACACAACGTGTTCCCCGGCTGCCTTGGCCGCATGTGCGCCCGCCCATGCGAAGCTGCTTGCCGCCGTAAGGAAGTCGATGAGCCCATCGGCATCTGCTACATCAAGCGTGTGGCTGCCGATTACCGCGGCGAAACCCGACGCGATGTCGCTGCCCCAAGCAACGGCCTCACTGTGGGTATCGTTGGTGCCGGTGTTGCCGGCCTCACCACCGCACGTCAGCTGGCCCGCCGTGGCTACGATGTTGAAGTCTTCGAGCGCTTCCCTGTTCCGGGTGGCGTGATGTGGACCGGTGTGCCGGAATGGCGCCTCCCGCGCGATGTTATCGCCGAAGAAGTCGCCCAGATCACCGATCTCGGTGTGCGCATCCACTACAACATGGAAGTCGGCAAGGATATTCAGCTTGCCGATATGGCCGAGAAGTACGACGTTGTTGTGCTTTGCGCCGGCTGCCAAACAGCAACCGACCTCGGTATCGAGGGTCAGGAATTGGAGGGCGTGGTAAGCGGTCTCGATTTCCTCGCCGATGTCGCCCTGGGTCAGGACGATGTCTGGGTTGGTCGCCACGTCGTTACCGTTGGTGGTGGTTTCACCTCCATGGACTGCGTGCGCACCGTACTCCGCCTTGGTTCCGACACCAGTATCATGACCTACCGTCGTACCGTCCACGAGATTCCGGTGGAAGAGCTCGAGCTTGAGGAAGCCGAAATCGAGGGTGTGGATATCCAGTTCATGGTAACCCCAACCCGCGTTATCGGTGACCGCAAGGGCCGGGTGAAGGCACTGGAGTGCGTGAAGAACGAACTCGGCGAGCCGGATGCTTCCGGCCGACGTCGCCCAAATCCGATTCCGGGCAGCGAGTTCGAGATCAAGTGCGATATGGTCATCGCTGCTATTGGTCAGAAGCAGGACAATCGCTTCCTCGGTGACATGTTCAAGAATGTTGATCGCCGCGGTGTGCCGCTGCTGGACGAGAATCTGAAGACCGAGCTCCCGAATGTTTGGGCCGCCGGTGACTACGTGATCAACCCGACCAACTTCATTTCCGCCATTGGTGAAGGCAAGCGTGTGGCTGAGGCAATCGATGCCGAAATGCGCAATGTCACACCGAAGGTGAAGGACATGGAGATCACTCGCGTACCAACCGAGTACGTCTCCAGCCCGAACAGCCTCCTGAGCGAAGGCGTGGCCGAGTGGAGCATGGCCTCCATGAGCCGCCGCCTTGTTTGGGGCGATGATTACACCAGCGTTGGTCGCCAGGATATGCCGATGCTGCCGGTTGCGCAGCGTGGTATCGGCACCATGGATAACACTCTGGAATCCGAAATGGGCATGACCAAGAGCATTGGCTTCGAAGAAGCCAAGCGCTGCTTGCAGTGCCAGCTCAACATCTTTATCGATGGCAACCGCTGTATTCTCTGCAATAGCTGTGTGGATGTTTGCCCGCACAATTGCATTGAAATGATCTCGCCGGAGCGAATTCACTCCATCGATGGCGATGTCAGCCTGGCGCAAATGGCCCGAGGCGAACTCGGCCATAATGCCGCTGCCATGATCATCGATGAGCGCAGCTGCATCCGCTGCGGTCTGTGCGTGGATTGGTGCCCAACCGAGTGCCTGACCATGGATCACTTCCGCATGACCCCGGCCGAAGCGCGGGAAAGCGTGGATCTGGCGATCGTCGCGGACTAGTTCCTCACGGGTACGCAATGAAAGATGAGGGGAGATCGCTTGTGCGATCTCCCCTCAATCGTTTTCCATCTTCAGAAATCGTGTTCAACTTCCCGATAACCCCCATGTAGCGTGCACACTCCTCTGGCAAGATAGACACCAGGTCACAATTTGCGCAGCGGAAATGGGGAGATAGATGGAAATCGTAATCTGGATTGCAATCGGCATCCTGGCATTCGCCTTTTTGGGTGGTGGCTTTGTAAAGGCATTCACTAGCAGAGAGAACCAAAAGAAAATGGGTCTCCTGTTTGTTGACGACTTCTCTGAAAATACAATTCGGCTCATCGGTGGTCTGGAACTGCTGGCAGTGATTGGGCTTATCGTACCGGCACTGGTCGACATCGGCACCATATTCATACCGCTCGCGGCCACCGGTCTCGCGCTCACGATGGTAAAAGCGATTTGGGTCCACTACCGTCGGGGTGAAAACAACGACATTCCAAAGAACGTCGGGTTGCTGGTGTTGGCAATATTCGTGGCAGTGATGCGATTTGGTCCGTACTCCTTGTAGGAGAGTTCACCTGAGCATTGACATTCGGGATTCTTCTCAACTCCTTACTTCGGTGATCCAATGATCACCTACCGGTTGGGCATGCGGATTTGTCGAGGATGTCTAAGAAGGAGATCTAAGTCCGGCGATTACCTGAGGATCTAGCATGTGTGACACCAAACTCCTCGCCAGTGGGAATACCGCCCACATTTATCTCGATTCCGGGACGGTGCGGAAGGTGTACCATCGCGAGTCTCTGGCGGCAGTGGAGGTAGAGGCACGGAATCAGGAGTTCGCGTTGCAGGCTGGGTTGCTCGTGCCCAGAGTAATCGGAATCCAAGAGACGGAACGCGGACCGGTTCTCATCATGGAGCACCTGCCCGGTGAAACGATGCTCGCCCAAATCGAACGTGAGCCACACAGGCTGGATGAATTCCTCCGCGCCCCGGTAGAACTGCAGATCTCCGTCCACGCTACGCCCGCTCCGGAACTTCGTCCGATGTCGGAACGATTGCGCCAGCAAATTCAGACAGTTTCGAGCATCCCGGAGAATCGGAAAGCGGAGTTACTTGACCAGTTGCAGGTGATTGCCGCAGAAACCTGTCTCTGCCATGGCGACTTTCACGTCCAGAACATCATGGTGACCAACGATCAGCTGGCAATCATCGACTGGATGGATGCGACGCGCGGCAATCCACTCCTCGATGTTTGCCGCAGTTATCTGCTCTATCTGGGAGTGGATTCATCCGTCGCAGAATTGTATCTGGCCGAGTATTGTCGGCAAAGCGGTGTTATTCCGGAAGCCGTCGCACGTTGGCTCCCGGTGATGGCGGCAGCCAGGTTGAGCGAGCACCTGAGCCCAGACGAACACTCCCGATTATTGAATCTAGTGCAAACCCAATAGTGAACCAACTCCCGGTTCCTACTGGGCATGCGACCAATCACAGAAAATCCCCGACATACTTTGCCAGGCAGCATGCCTAGACTAAAGGCAGGTATCCGACCTACTGGGTCGGCATAGAACCGAGGCTGCACAATGGTGGACCCCACACTCACTCCGGAAGCAATTCTCACGTCGCTCACCCGCATCGTTCATCCGGGATATGGCGTGGATGTCGTCAATCTCGGCACGATCTATGGCATCGAGCTCCATGGCGATTTCGCAAAGATTACGATGGCGCATGCAACGAACGGCGATCCCGCTCATGTGGAGCAACTAATTCGAGAAGGACTCTTCCGTCGGCACCCGGATTTAGCAACTGTGGAGTTCGAGATATCGCACGATCCGCCCTGGCGTGACGATTTCATCACGGCCGAGGGTGAACTCCAGCTCAGCAATCCAATGCCCGCAAATCCGGATTTCACTGTCACTGAAGATGCCGTGCGGGATTCACTTATGCACGTTATAGATCCGGAGGTTGGAGTAAATGTGGTGGATCTGGGGCTTGTCTACGGTATCGCGGTCAACGAACCAGCTATCGATATCACGATGACGCTCACCACTCCGGGTTGCCCGTTGCACGATACGATCGAAGCAGCCATACAACGCGTGATCGAGACCCGGCATCCATCGATTACCGATATTCGAACACATCTTGTTTGGGAACCTGCCTGGGACACAGACATGATTTCAGATGCAGGTAGGAGGGCTCTGGGATGGTAAAAAATACACAAGCTCCAATCGGAGCAGATTGGAAGATAAATCAGGTTCTGAATGAGTTCCCTGAACTGCTCGATACCCTGGCCGATTCCCACCCCGCTTTTGAAAAACTCCGCAATCCGCTCATTCGCCGGGTGCAATCCCGACTGGTCACGGTTGAGCAAGCGGCTGGTATCGCTGGACTTGAGCCAGCATCACTTGTCGCCAAGCTCAACAAGGCGGCGGGGTTTGATGTTGATCCTGTACCGATCGTTGCTACCGTGAGACCGAGGCAGGATGCTCCGCACTGGGTACAACATGCCGTGATCGCCGAACGACTGGATGTGCGTCCGCTGATTGCCCGCGGTGGAGAACCGTTCAGCATGATCACCGGTGCTGCCGCCAGAATTCCGATGGGCAAGGTGCTCTCGCTTCGTTCGCCGTTCGATCCCGTACCATTGCGAGAAGCGCTGGGTAAGCTCGGATTCGAGGCATACACCAGTGGTGCCGGCGAGGACTGGACCACGCTCTTCCTGCGCGTGCGTGAGGCAACGAAACGAAAGGAGCCTGCCGTTCGGGCCGAATCTGCTGCACCTGTGACGGCGGAAATCACTATTGATGTGTCGGAGCTCGTGCCTCCCGAACCCATGATGCGTATACTCGCCGCTCTCGAGGAACTCCCCGCGGGTGGTCAGCTCACCGTGCATCATGTGCGCCGGCCGATGCATCTCTACCCGCAGCTGGATGATCTCGGCTATATGCACGAAACAACTGAAATCGCTCCAAATCAGGTCCAAATCGTGATCAACAAGCCGGGGCGCC
>JAFAEA010000243.1 GCA_023424355.1 Chloroflexota bacterium
GTGGGGTGCTTTTCGTAATCGAAATCATGGAGAAGTCCGAGAATGCCCCAGGCTTCAACCGGTTCGCCGAGCGTCTCAGCGTATGCTCGCATGGCGGTCTCCACCGAAAGGCAGTGCTTGCGCAGACTGTCGCTCTGAATCCATTCAGTGAGAAGTGCCCACGCATCGTCTCGGGTTTTGCCATTCAATTCAGGGAAATCGCTCATCTTTGCCTCAACTTATGAACATCGCATCGCCAAACGAGAAGAACCGATACTTCTTCTCGATCGCCGTTTCGTAGGCCGACATTACATGATCCTTGCCGGCGAATGAACTGATCATCAGCAAGAGTGTGGATTTCGGCAAGTGGAAGTTGGTGATTAGTGCATCCACCATGGTCCATTCGTAACCGGGGGTGATGTAGATGCGTGTGAACGCATCGAATGGTCCGGGTTCACCGCTTTTCACGCGTTGGCCAAGGGTCTCTAGCGTTCTGGCGCTCGTTGTACCCACAGCAACGACCCGACCGCCCCTCGCTCTGGTTGCTTCAATCTTCGACCAGGTATCTGGAGACACCGAGCACCATTCGCTATGAATCTCATGCTCCTCGGCATATTCCACCGAAACCGGTCGGAAAGTATCCAGACCGACATGGAGAGTAACGGTCGCAAAATCGACTCCCCTCTCCTGAACCTTGCGGATCACATCATCAGTAAAATGCAAACCAGCCGTTGGCGCGGCTGCCGACCCGGATTCGTTTGCGTAAACCGTTTGGTACCGAGAATCGTCGTCGAGCTGATGCGTGATGTATGGAGGCAAAGGGACCTGGCCGAAGTTGTCCAGATGTTCTTGCAGATCTGAATCCAGTTCGATCAGCACCTGGCCCTCTGCCCTCTTCTCCCTTAGGACGATATGAGCGGGTAACCCACCTGTGCGCGAGGGAACTTCGATCGTCTCGCCTATTTTGATGCGCTTCACCGGCTTGGCGAGCGCCAACCAAAGGCCATCCTTATCGGGACGGAGCAGCAGGAACTCCACCGCGCCGCCCGTCGGGCGGGTGCCTTTGATACGTGCAGGAATCACGCGACTGTCGTTCACTACCAGCAGATCACCGGGATCAAGCATGTCCACGATTTCGCGGAATACATGGTGTTCAACCTCGCCAGAATCGCGATCCAGCGTCATCAACTTGCTGGCAGCACGATCGGCGAGTGGTTCTTGCGCGATTCGATCTGCGGGCAGATCGTAATCGAACTCCGCTATCGCGAGTCTCGGGGATTCGTTATTGGTTGTCACTCTTTCTCCTGAAACAGGGACTGCTGTTGTTGAGACCGCACATGCTGATCATACGGCCGTCCCAGATGCTCGTATCCGCGCCGGGTAGCCACGCGGCCACGTGGGGTGCGCTGCAAGAAGCCCAATTGGATGAGGAACGGCTCGTACACATCCATGATGGTATCTGTCTCCTCAGCAGTTGCAGCCGCCAGGGTATCAATACCGACTGGACCTCCATCGAACTTGTCGATCACCGTCTCCAGAATCCGACGGTCAGTATCATCCAGGCCAAGATGATCGATCTCAAGGAGATCCAGCGCCTGTGCGGCAATTTCTTCCGTCACTACCCCATCACCCATCACCTGCGCGACATCGCGCACGCGACGAAGCAATCGGTTGGCAATACGAGGTGTGCCTCTGGCGCGGGCAGAAAGTGATTTCGCACCCTGGTCTTCCAGCTTCACGCCCAGGATTCCGCTGGACCGGTGAATAATGCGCTCCATAGATTCGTGATCGTAGAACTCCAGCCGCAAAACCGCTCCGAAGCGATCTCTCAGTGGACCAGTCAGAAGCGCGAGCCGCGTGGTTGCTCCCACGAGTGTGAATTTCGGTAACGGGATCCGCATGGTGCGGGCCGCAGGGCCCTTGCCGACGATGATATCGACGGCAAAGTCCTCCATCGCGGGATAAAGAACCTCCTCTACCAATCGGTTGAGGCGATGGATTTCATCAATGAAGAGCACATCTCCTGGCTGAAGATTGGTGAGAATCGAGACGAGATCACCTTGCCTCTCAATGGCCGGACCACTGGTGACTCGCAAACTCACGCCCATCTCGGCGGCGATGATCTGCGCGAGCGTCGTTTTCCCGAGCCCCGGTGGCCCATACAGCAGCATGTGATCGAGAGGTTCTCCCCGATCCAGCGCTGCCCGTATGAAGATGCTGAGGTTGTTCTTCACTCGGTGTTGACCAACATATTCGTCAAGCGAGCGAGGCCGCAGGCTCTTCTCTGCGGAGACATCATCATCCTCACGAACATGAGGTGTTACGAGCCGTTCTTCCTGCTCAGATTCTGCGGATATGGTGGAAAGTCGACCCTTTGGTCGAGGCGAATCAGTCATGAAATCAGTATAGCGCAGTACACGAACATCTGTTCGCTATTGGTATGGCAACGGAGAGGAAATCGGGGTGACTTCATACGTAGTGGGTGTTCCCGGAGCGAGCGAATCGAGAACGATTCGTGATTGCTCGGCAAGGAACGAATCCGGAGCGATTTCCAAAACACGATTAAAGTGCTCCAAGGCTTCATCCTGTCGGCGCGGTTGCCAATCCATATAGAGCTGCGCCAGATAGTAGTGAGCGGTGTGATTATCCGGCTCGAGTTCCAAAACCTTCAGGAACTGGGCCTCGGCATCGGCGCTCAGATTGTTGGATTGCAGGGCTCTGGCGAAATCGAGTCGGATTTTGGCATTGTCTGGATCAAGTTCGATGGCTTTCTCGAATACCGAGATCGCTTCCTGCATCCGGCCGGTATTCGCCAAGAGCGATGCCAGCAGCGCCTGGGCCTCGACATCATCCGGATTTTGGGCGACGACCGTTTGCTGAAGTGCGACCTGATCGACGTTGTAATCAGGGGTCGGTTCCGAATCATCCGGCAAGATGCTGCCCCAGTCAAAAGCTGCCAAACCGGCAGCCAACATAGAGAACACCACTACAGAGACCACAATGATGTACATGATCGGTGTTTTGGAGTTGGCGGTGGATGACGGAGGCTCTAGCTTTTGCCTCCTGGAGCGTCGATTCTGCGACATTTGGGCGCCTTTGCAATGGAACAAAGTTGATCTTCACAGTTGGGCGTGCAATCTGTGTTGAGAAAATGTACACTACATCTCGCGGCGCCGAGAGAGCTTGGCAGCACTCGAGTGGTCTTGGTATACTAACGCCGCCTTGTGAAGCAAGTG
>JAFAEA010000244.1 GCA_023424355.1 Chloroflexota bacterium
ATTCCGCCTCCCTCTCGTCATTCCGAGCTTGTCGAGGAATCCCCGCGCGAAGCGCAATGCCGAAGGCATCCAAGGGGTGGAGTTGGCACAGTTGCGGCTTCGCCGGGGGATTCTTCGGGCTTCGCCCTCTGAATGACGTGGAGGCGGAATTCTGTTATCCGCAATCGCATGGTCATTATCGACCGAAGGTCGATTGCCCGCGCATAAAGCGCGAGCCTACGCGTGTTCGGAGGCATCACCGGCCGATTCCATATGGGTTCCTGCAACCCGGGGGATAAGGGCACGCTTCGCTGCCATGGCCGAGCCGCAGGCGAGAAGCGGCAGCGAGCCCTCTACTGCGTTCGGCCGCCTTCGGCACCCCGGGCGTACGGATGGTCCCGGCCGGTTGGGTTGGTTGCGGAATTGGTCCCCCGGTGGCCGCCCACTCCCAGACGCACTGCGGTGCATCCGGATCGGGACGGCCCTACCCCGCCGGTTTGGCCGCGACGATGGCTGGGTGGTTGGCAAACGTATCGTACGCCTCCAGGCACAGGCGCTTGGTGCGGAACTCGCCGAACTCGGCTTCGTCCTTGCGTTTCACGATCGGGAAGGTCTCCAGGATGTAATCGAAATCGTCTCGCGAGATGCCATACAGATGCGCATAGATGCCATCCAGATCGGCCCGCAACTGCGCCCGACGTTCCTCATCCCAAATGAACGGCTCACCCTCGTACCCGAGATCGCGCGCGAACGGGGTCATATCGTGCGCGGTGTACGTGAGCTCCAGCACGCGAGGTGTGATGAGGTCCTGGAGATCGTGAGAGTAGGTCTCGGGAGGAAGAACGGGGAGCTGCTTGAATGTGTAGAACTTCAAATGGGTGCCCCCGATCTTTTGCCGAGTGGCGTAGTCAAACACAAAGGAGTTGAAATCAGCTACGAGACTCGCGATTCGAGGTGATGTCGATTGAAAATCATCAATGAGTAGCCAAGTATCGCCTGCACCGGCTCTAGGCGTGAATCCACTAATTGTTGTACGCATATTTGTCGAGTTCGTTATGTCGCGCCAACCAACCATCCATTCTCGAGAATGTGAGGCTTTCGTATCGACCTCTCCTGCACCAACCCAATACCTCGGGGTGACGACGAAGTTGGGATCAGCATGTTCGCCATCGGAGACATCCCGCACCTTGCCATCGCGCTCGAACGTTGCGAAGCGGTGGTCGAACTGGTGCATGAGCTTCGCTTCGTACAGTGGCAGGTACTCGCCATCCGCACCACGGAATCGACCGTCCGCGCCGAGCCTGGCGGCGACGTTCTCCAGCTCCTCCCGCGTCCGGAAGAGGTGGGAATCGTTCGACATATCGAACATTCTGTTAAACTTCACACCCCACGGATTCCCCTCGTCTCCCTTGTTCTCATCTACCAACACCGGTGCAGCCTGATAGATCTGTTTCGTGAGATCAGCATCACGCGCACTGCGGAAGATTGGCACGGTTTTGGTGTTCGGGTTCACCAGGGCAATGTCCTCGGCACCGAGGGTGAAGGTCTTCTCCGGATCCTGAATGTCCACCGGATCGTACAGGAAGAATCCGGCCTGGAAACGTGTATCCTGTCGCGCCCGACCAGCAAGGGTGATAACGGAGAACTTGTACGATCGATGCACATTCTCGAACAATGCCCGGCGATTCTCGAAGTCGAACAACGCCGCCAGTGATGCCTCCTGCACCAGATCGGCAAAGAAGAACTTGTTGGTATCGTCTGTGGCGATGCCAGTCGGCACAATAATGCCGGCCCGACCAGTGGGTGCAATCATTTTGCGGAAATGCTCGGCAAACACTGAATACAGGTTCACATCGCCACGACCAGTGAGCGGATACCGCTCGGAGGTGCGCAGAAAGATACTGGCGCTTTCTGCCTGATGCACGGCGTTGTGGAACTCCGCCAGCAGGGTTGGGTTCTCCTTCTCCAGAGCTGCAATCGCGCGGGTTCGGGCCGCCTTGTTGGCTGATGTGGCGATCGCATCGTCCCGACCGGCGAAGAATTCCTTCTCCTGCAGCTTCACCCGCTCCCACGGCGGGTTGCCGAGTACGGTATCGAAGCCGCCCATCTGAAACACCTCCGGGAACTCCAGCGGCCAGTGGAAGAAGCCGACATCCCCCGCCACGGCTCTGGCCCGGCCAACAGTATCGCCAGGGACATCTCCGTGGTTGCTCATCCGGCGCACTGTGGCACTTGTCGGTACATGCCGCTGGTTGCCAGCAGTCAGCGGGGCGAAGAAGGCATAGGTCCACAAATCACTCGCAGCCGCAGCCTTCTGCCAGTCAGCCTGTCCATGCAGTTGGTGGTAGGCGTCTGCCTTGGCCTTCACCTCATCGATGGTGTTTCCCGGCATGGCATCGATCTCGTTCAGCCGGTTCGCCACTTTTGTCAGCAAGCTAATGTACGGATCATCGTCCCACAAGCCAGCGGCGCGAATAGGTGCGGTACTGCCATCCATCAGCGCGGTCTGGTTCGGTCGCTCCTTGGTATTGCGTTTCTTCAGCTCGCTGGCGATCTTCTTGTCGTCGCCAGTCACCGCGGTGAAGGCGCCATCCGGAATCCCCTGCTCCAGCACATCGAGATCGAACACACCTACCAGACTATCGCCGCGCTTGATGTGGTGATCGAGGAAGCTGATGGGTGCACCGGGCTCGTGACTCTCGATCCAGAGCGCGGTTTTGCAGAGATCGATGGCCAGCGGGTTCTTATCCACACCATAGATACAGTGGCGAATGGCTTCACGCACACCGCGGCGCACATCGGCCAGCTCGGGCTCGTTCCCCTCCCCTGCCTCGATCTCCGCCAACCGACGTCCGATCCGGCGAGCGGCTCCCAACAGGAAGTGTCCGGATCCACAGGCAGGATCGATCACATTCAGCGCCAGCAGCGACTTCCGCTTGTCTTCGGTGGTGCGCATATCGGCCACAGCCTGTTCAATCACGGGATCGAGCGCGCTGTTCAGCAGTTCCTGCACCAGACTACTCGGTGTGTAATAGCTGCCGGTTTCCTTGCGACTATTGGAGCTGGAGAACGCGAAGTGATTGCGATCGTCCGCACCGGTTTCGAGCGATGGACGTTGCTCCAGCAGGCCTTCGTACACACTGCCGAGCTCTTCAACATCCAGATCGCGATAGTTGATGCGTCTGGTAATGCCATCGCGCGTGACCTCGCTCAGCGCCTGGATGGCGCCGAGCAAAAAGGCGTTGGCGATGAGGGGTCGGCCGGCGATGCGATCCTTGCCGTGCGTATCCGGGGCGGCATCATCGGCCACATCCGGGCAGGATCCCGCGCCGAAGAGTCCACCACCGAGCGGATCGAGACCCAGCGCGGTTGCTTCCTGCGGGAACCGCATGGCATCGAAAGTCACCAGCAGGCTGCGCCAGAGATCGTCCTGATGCTTCTCGCGGTTGCGATTGCGAGATGCTTCGGTGCGCAGCCGTTCGATACTGTAGTGCTTGCGATACCGGTTGACGATGCGGTCATCGGCATCCGGTGTGAAGAGGAGGTGTCGCTCCTCCGCCACCAGCAGGAACAGCAGTCGATAGACCAGCCGTAGCAGCTGACTGTAATAAGCATCGATGCCGAGATCGCCGGATTTGAGCCTGCCGCTCAGCCAGATATTGGCTGGATGCGCCAGCAACCCCTCGCCCAGCTGCTGAATGGCCTCCTCCACACCGGGGCGGAGCGCCTCCATGGCGCGGGCACCCTCCTTGCTGGCGGTTTGGGTCCATTGCTCCAACCAGGCGGTTTCGTTGCGCTGGCCGGGCTGCACAAAGCGGCTGCGATGCAGGATGAGCCAGAAGAGTCGGAACTCGGCGAAGTTCTCCGATTCCAGCATCCCTTCCAGATCGAACTCCACACGCAGGGCACGGTCGATCTGTCGATTCTCCCGCAGCAGGCGGAACACGAGTCCGTTGGTGACCACACCCCACTGATGCTCGCTGGCGTTCAGGTATCCCTGCATCAGCGCCTGCGGGCTGCGGGTTTCGCCACCTCCGGTGCGGGCCGCTCGGGCATCGATTTCCTGCGAGAACGAGATGATGTGGATGGGCGGATCGTTCTCCGCATCGCCGGCACGGTGGGAAACGAGGAAGCGACGATCACCAATTGCCTCGGCCTGGGCTACAAAGCGCAGCTCGCGATAGCCAAGCTCTCGCAATACCTGTTGCACCCAGGTGCGGGTCTCCGATGTGCCGAGGGACTTTTCCTGAACCAGCTTCTCTCTGGTGAGTCGGAAGGAGGCGAAGTGGGTCTGAATAGCCTGCCACGCCTGGGAGATTTCGGTATTGAGGCGGGCGTTCTCCGGCAGGCGATAATCAGCCGCGGTGAGACCACCGAGCGATTCATCCAGCGTATGAATGCGGTGGAGGATATCCGGTGGCAACAATCCACCCTCGGACCGAACTGCCACAAATGCGTTTTGCGTATTTCTTACAGACATAATGGCCTTCTCATTGCACTGAAGCACGAACCTTCATTCACCAGGGTTACTGGTTGGGCAGATACACAAACAGTCCGAGAATATCCACCGGCAACATCGGTTCGGCGCTCAACTGGCCGGCACCGCGAATCTGGGCAGCATCACGCACGCGTCGGTGCGCATCCAGCACCTCGCGCGCCCGTTCCTGCGCCCGGGCATCCACCAGAGGTCGCCATTCGGGTTCATCGGCAATCGCCCGTTTCACGGTGCGAATGCGGTGATTCTCATTGATGGAATCCGTCGGTTTGGCATCGATGAGGCGGGTCATCTCGTCTTCGTCGATCGGCACAAGCACGTCCCCTTCCCATCGCCAACCGACCAGCAGGCTCTCTTCCACCAGCATTTCCTGCCGGCCAGTGCGACCAGCAGTATTGAGATGGATGCGCAGCCGCACTACGGCGATGGTGGTTTCGATATCTACCTGATCGGTGAGCATGGCACCGCTGCGCCGTGCCGGGCGATGCTCCAGATTGGCATCCAGAGCACCATCGATAGCGATGGTGGCCAGAGCCTCCACCACATCGCTGGTGCGTCCGAGGTGGTAGTGCCCTTCGGCGACCGGCAAATCGAAATCCACCGGGATCGATGCGCTGCCAGGGATGATGCTGCGCACGCTTTGCGGCATGCCGCTCAGTGGCAACATGGTGCGGCCATTGCGCTCCACCAGCGGTGAATTCAGCCGACTGGAGACGGCGGTGACGAAGCGCTCGACGGTCTCCACCGAACCGATGGAGGCGCGGACTTCATCCATCTCGCGCATCACGGATTCCGGATGGATGGAGCTCTGGGCGAACTTGGAGCGTCTGGTGCGGTCCTCCACCTTCTGCCACTCACTCTCCAGCGCGGCCTTCTTTTGCTCCAGTTCCTTGTCGGCTTCATCACCCATCCCAAGCTTGAGCTGGTGAGCGGTACCGCGACCGTGGAAGATGGCTTCGAACACGGAATCCATGATCTCGCCGCTTCTCTGGGGCACGGAAACGGCCACACCGAGTCGCTGGCGAATGGTATCCGCCTTGCGGATGAGCACATCCATCACGGCGCGATCTACGGGGTTATCCTCGCCAAAGAACATGATGGTGCGGACCTCTGATCGTTCCTGTCCGAAGCGGTCGACTCGGCCTTCGCGCTGCTCGTGGCGGGTGGGGTTCCAGGCGAGATCGTAGTGGATGATGGCATCGAACTGCTCCTGCAGGTTGATACCCTCAGAGAGGCAATCCGTGGCCACCAGAATGCGCTGCGGATGCTCTCCCAGATCCACCACACGCTGCTTGCGCTCTTCGGGAGGCAGATTGCCGGTTACGGCTTGTACCTCCACATCCTTGAAGGCAGCACGCAGATGCTCAGCCACATACTCGGCAGTGGCGATATAGCGGCAGAAGACGATGGGTCGATAGCCATCCTTGAGTAGGCCACCAACGATCTTGATAACCCCCTGCAGCTTGCTATCGCTCTTGCCAGAAAGCGATTCTGCCTGCTGAATCAACTCCCGAATCTTACGTCGCTCGGTCTCCGAGGACGTGAGCTCAGTGGTATCGGCACCGGGCACCACATCATCAATCTCGGCAGCGTCTTCCATATCGGTATCGAGCACGGCACGCTGTCCCTGGGCATCCACGACATCGGCATCCTCCAACACTTGCACCTTGGTGCTGAGCGCCGCGATGGCTGCTGCCGGACTACTGATGGCACTACGCATAAGTGCCAACGCCGCCCACCACGAGACTCGCTGCTGGAATCGCTGCAATCCGCTGGATCGATCCACCTGTTTCCGGGCGAATTCCAGCACATCGTTGTAGAACGATGCCATCTCGCGGTTCATCTTCCAGGTGGCTTCGCTGGAAACACGGGTTGGGAATGGGGTGTCGGTGTTCAGATAATCCTTGATATCCGGTCGGCGGCGCTGCACCAGATGTCTGGAAAGCTTCTTCAATAACGGATGATCGGCCTTGAGGGAGTCCTCCGCCGGCAGGTTGCCGAATTCGGGATCCAGCAGCGTCAACAGCGATTGAAACGCCTCATCGTTACCAGAATGCGGTGTGGCAGTGGTGAGAATGAGATGCCGGGTCTTGCTGCTTTCGCTGGCACCGTTCACCAGATCCTGCAGAAGTTTGTGGCGCTGCTGCTGAGCACCGCTCATGCGGCCACCGGCGGCGCTGGTGTGGGCCTCGTCCACAATCACGAACTCGGGGCAATCGGTGAGGAACTCATAACGCCTGGCAGGACTCTTGATGTAATCAATAGAGACGATTACCGAAGGATACGCCCGGAACACGGATTGATCCTTGTCCAGCGAACGTTGCAGCTTGTTCACGGTACCGGGGCGAACCACCACGGCATCGATATCGAACTTTGATTTGAGCTCCGCCTGCCACTGATCGCACAAGTGCGCCGGACAGATGACGGCCATCCGCTGGATCTCGCCGCGATCGAGCAATTCCCGGGCGATGAGGCCGGCCTCGATCGTCTTACCGATACCAACATCATCGGCAATCAGCAGGCGCACAGGGTCCAACCGGAGGGCCATCAGCAGAGGTACCAACTGGTAGGGTCGAGGCTCGACGGCAATGCGTCCGAAGGAACGGAAGGGGCCTGCACCGGCCCGGATATTGAGCCGCACGGCATCCAGCAACATGCGGGCAGAGAGGTAATCGCGCGAATCGGTTGGATCCGGCAGCGGGAACGTGGCCGGCTCCACATGCTCGATCTTGTGCAGAATACCGGTGACATCGTCATCATTACCTCCCAGGGGGCGAATGGTGAGGATATCTGGATCGTCATCGCCGGGCACCACCACCCACTCACGCCCGCGGGCACGCACCACAGATCCGATCGTGAAATCCGCTGTTGATACCACTAGTTTGCTCCTTCACCGAATACATCCGCCCATTCGGCGATTTCCTCGCGCCAGCGGTTGGGATACGTCACCGATACCACCTGGTAGCCATGTCGCTCCAGCTTCCGCCGCGCTTCTGCATCCTTTTGATGTGCACCCTCGGTTTCGTGATGAGGGCCATCTATGTACACGCAGACACGTCCATTCTCGAACCAGAAATCCGGTCTTGCATACGGAGTATCGATCAACTTCTGGGCTTCATCCGGCAGGCGATAGCCATGCTCGTACAGCCAATCCACGAAGCTGGCTTCCAGCGTGGATTGCGTGAGTTTCTTCAACTCATCGCGAAGTTCCTCACGGGACATACTGACTGTTCGCTCGGCCACCCTCGCATTCAGCCAATGGAGCAGGATATCGCGAACCAGGCACCGATTGAGCAGCTCGTGGCTGGTTTGATTGGTATAGCTGAGCAGGCACTGGTAGCAGGCGATACCGCAGTTGGCATGCTCGCCATGATCCTCCCCCGTTTCAGGATCGAAGTGACAGATTTCCAGAGCAGATCGGGCGATCTTCTCGAAGCCATCGGCCTCCTCGAGGAGTCGCGGCAGCACTCCGGCACCACCTTCAGAGGATTCCACGAACATGATCGATTTCGGCTTCTGCTGGTTCGGCAAGAGCTCCATGGATAGCTCATTCTCCTCCAGCTGATAGACGGCGCAAATACCGCGCTTCAACGCATTGCCAAGCGAGAGGAAGTGCGTGGCATTCGGCTCCGCACCTTCGCCGGCGAGCATCTTCAACCCGGCCTTGTCGAGATCGATTAGCAGAGCATTCTGCCGGTCGTTAACGTACGGAATGACCTTCTTGACGTCCCTCATATTGAGATCGAGATCATCAGTGCCGGAATCGCTCATCGGATCCTCTTTCCGGCTCCAGATACCGCGGTTCATATCCAGCGAGAAGCCATAGGATTCCTTGAGCTTGCGGCGGCGCCAACCGAGATTGATTCGCCAGATCTGGGCGGATGGTGCGTACACGAGACTGGCCTGCGCCTCCTGCCTTACGCTGAGCGCACCCTGCTGGAAATCCTTGCCCTGAATCGTTTCTCCGAACTCGATGGCTGTGAGCAGATCGAATCCCTGCCGTTGACGCTCCTCTTCCTCGGAGCTGATGCGCTCCACCCTTCGGGTGACCACGCTCTGGAGGCGGAGGAGATTATCCCAATCGAGCGGCGTATCCAGCACGGAGCAGCACATCGGATTGGCGCACACATCGGCGGTCGCATTTGCCTGCGTATGCGCGTAGCCGCAGGTGTTACAGATTCTGATGCTTTCCGTCACGCCCGCATCTTGTTCACTGGCAGTGGGCAGATCCACGCGCTCCACACGGTAGCGATTGCCCTCGTAATAGATGCTGTTGCCAGGTCCGTACTCCGAGATGGCGAGGAAGCGGGACCGCTGTAAGTACTCGCCATCATTGGTGGATCCCCCTCGGCCAGGGATGAACGCCGTCAGCGGCAGCCGTGGGAAGTTGTAGCCTGGCAGGAATCCTTCGCTGGCCAGATAGCGATAGCTGTAAAAATCGTTTCCGAACGTCGTTTCGCCGGTAAGCAGCATGCGCTGGCGCTCGGCTTCGTCGTACAGGCGTCTTGCCCTTCGGACTTCGTCACTGGACAGAGTGGGATCGATCCGCCGCTGGTGCTGAATCTTTTGCTGGGCCGAGGCGGATCGGTACAGCGCGCGCCATCGGTTGCAGGCTTCATCGAAGTTGCCGGGCGCCTGCAGCAACAGAGTTTTCAACCAGTCATCGCGGTACCAGTTGGTATCTTTCAACTCGGTTTCGAGGGTGTCGAGAATCGTTTGGCACCGCTCCATCGCTCGGGTTCTGGCTCCCTCATCCTGCAATTGTCGCCGGATATTGGGATCAATATCCAGCGCCGGAGGATCGCCACCGAGATTCAGGAATCCCGACAGGGATCCGCCGAGCCGTGCCTGAGTCTCTCCCAGCCACACCGCATGCATGTGCGATTTGACGAGATCGCGGTTGGCGAGATCGATCCTCGGCGCCGAAACAACACCAGAAACCATCATCGAGCGGCGCCGGAAGTAGTACTGATCGTGCGGACTGTTGGCGGCGCAATAGGTGACCACAATCGCCGGCTGACCAGCGCGGCCGGCACGACCACTGCGCTGGGCATAATTGGCCGGGGTGGGCGGTACGTTGCGCATATTCACCGCATTCAGCGAGGAGATATCGACTCCCAACTCCATGGTCGGCGAGCTGTACATCACCGGCAGATCGCCTTTTCGGAACATGTTCTCGCGATCGTTCCGAATGGTCGATGGCACCTGTGCGGTGTGCTCGTGAGCTTTAAGGCCACGAATGTTGACAGGGGAATCGCCGATCGGCAGAGCATCCGCCAGTGTGGTGTAGAACTCCTTGAAGAACTCGTTCACCGGTTTGTCCGGGGTGTCTACCCCTCGCTTCCACATCAGTTGATCTGCCATAAGCAGATAATCGAGATGATTTTGTGTAGCGAGGATATCGGCCGAGCCGAGCCCGAACGTCAATATTTTGAGCACGAGATAGCGCCGATTGGTATCCATCGGCTTGCTGCCCGCTGGCTTATCCCAGAGACGATTGCTGGAAATGGCGCGACCAGTTCTGCTTCGAGGCGTGATATCGGGAGCCTTTTGCAGACCCTTGCGCTGACTCTTGGCGATGCGTAATGGCCTGGCCTCCTCCAGCTTCTCTTCCTGGTCGAATCCCCAGATGTCGTTGAGATTGTTGGCGGCTCGCTGCTTGAGTGAGTACGCGCCCTCCTCTGTCAGCACATCGGCGCGGATTGAGCCCTCCCGCCGGAAGTGATCCAGCACCTCCTTCAGCATCTCATGCCGCTTTTCAGTTGGAAGTGCCACGATATCATCCAGCACTTCATCGAGAAGCGGATCGTTCAGCCAATCGTAGTTCTGATCGTTACGCTTCTTTGTCCGGAGCTCAGCCATTTGATTGCGGACATTGTTCTGCCAGTGGTCTGCAGCCTCGGCGAGCTCATCAATATCGAGATAGTCGATATCGAGCAGTTGGAGCTGCTCCAGATTCGGCTGATTAACACGCCATCCACGACGCAGATCACGGAAGATTCTGTACGAGAGGACATCTCGCAACACGTCCTTTAGCCTTCTGCCGGATCCGATTCCACCCCCCTGAAGACCCGGCGAGGCGAAGTCCTCCACCGGGAGGTTCATTGCATCGAGCACCGCGCCGGGAAGGCGATCGAACGTCATGTGTCCGTTGCCGGGCAGTGCTGCCAGGAGACCTGCACGCAGCATGGAGGTCATCATGAAATCGTTGAAGTGCCCGGCCTGCAGAGATGCATCCTGCCGGTTATCCGTGAAACTCAGGAGCTTTTTGGCTTCATCATCCAGATCCGGTGAAGCCTTGAGTGCCTGAACGAGCTTGAGTGAAAGAATGGTGGTGGCACCAGCCCGGCCCTCGCTTGCCAGCGTACCGAGCTTGGTAAACTCCCCGACCCCCTGTTCCCATACTTCGCCGCAATTGAGGCAAAACGGTAGTCGGCCGCGGATGAACCAGGCATCGGCAGGGCCATCGCCTTCATACAGTAGTACCTTGCCATTTTGCTCGACCGAGGCTGGCTGGAGTCGCTTGCGCAGTTCTGGGCTCGCATATGCATCCCCCTGGCTCGATATCCGGTGATATTGATCGGGAAATCTCTCCAGTAGTTCCAGACCAAACGGCTCATGATTGCCGTGATTGTGGCCCGCGGAATCGATCCAGAGGTATCCGGAGGTGCGTTCATCGTCGTCCTTCCGGGCCATATCGCGGAAATCACGGCTCACCAGCCGCGGTTCTCCCAGCGTTTCCGGGATATCGACAACGAAGTAATCCTCTCCGCAGGTACGGCAGAATGCCAGCGGATAGAGCGCCCGACTGGTATCTGAAGGCAACGTTACCTGACCCTCCAGGGTCATCCGGCGTTCCGCGCCCCGGTTGAGCGTGGAGAATACGGTATCGCCTCTACTTATGAACTGGTGAAGTCGGAATGCAAAGATCGACCGGCCCGTTTCCGGATGCTTGAGTTCGTAGCCGCGCATCAGCGTTGCGCGGATCGCCTCCTCACAGGTCGCCATATCAATATGGGTGAACTCGGAAAGCCTGGTGGCGCCCTCCGACAGGGTGATCGGCGTCACGCGAATGAATCGGCCTTCTTCGTCGTGCGTCACGCCATAGGTGCCCTCGATCCACGATGCGAGAGGGAACTCGAGGAATTCCTGTGAGGTAGTCGGCAGTTGCCCTTGTGCGCTAGCAAGCACGCCGCGGTGCAGATCCTCTTCGCCAGGGACTGATCCCAGGAAGAGCGGACTTAATGTTTCATCGATCACGTTGGTTGGCAGCACGGAGGTACCGAAGAGCTGAGTCGCAACGTTGGCCACAATCTCGAGACGCGCAGACCGGTTGCCTTCGGTGGCCATGGTGGCGCTGGTACCAATGCAGAGGAGATCGGTGGCTCCAGTCCGCTCCTTTACACGCCGCGTGAGCATCGCTACGTCGGCCCCTTGACGACCTCGATAGGTATGCAATTCGTCGAGCACGAGAAACTCGAGATCGGAAGCCTTATCGAGGAGTGATTTGTCTTCGCTACGGGTGAGAATCAGCTCCAGCATGACGTAATTGGTGAGCAAGATATCCGGCGGGTTCGCGCGGATCTGCTGCCGTTCCTCCTCGGTTTCCTGCCCCGTATAGCGTTTGTATGTCACTGGTTTGGAATCGAACTTACCGAAGAATCCATCCAACGCCTCGAGCTGTGAATTACAAAGGGCGTTCATCGGGTAAACAACGATCGCTTTGAGACCGTTGCCGGATCCCGCTCTCAGCACTCGATCGACTATTGGAATGAAGTACGAAAGGCTCTTGCCCGAGCCAGTGCCGGTTGTGAGCACGTAAGAGTTATTCGCCGCAGCCTGGTAGATCGCCTCTTCCTGATGCTTGTGAAGATGAAGAGACTTTTCTCCGAAACGGAAAATCTCATCCGATTTCGAATGGAGAACTCCCTGGTCAACAAGCTCGCGAACGGTTGGCCCAGCGGCAAAAACGGGGTTGAGCTGAACTAACGCTTCGGGCCAAAAGGTGTCCTGTTCATACTGCTGATGAACATATTTGCGGATATTTGAGTCACCAATGTTTACGAAGCTCTCAACGTACCTCTTGTAGTCGTTTACGAGCGTTTGTTGAATCTCAAATACATTCACAACAGGAACTCCTTCAAGAAGCTGTGCAATCTCACGCTGATGGCCATCGGCAGGGCGGCTACATATCCGCGGAGCAAAATTCCATTCTTGTGGCAACGCACCCAATTAACTGGTTTCCTAATCCATTGTCCTTGAAATTGACCACTATGTGTAGCCAAATGGGTGCTGGCCTGAGGTCGCTCTGTTGAGTTGCTGGACTGATCAAGCGGTGCCGCACATAAGAGGCGGGAGGCATCATGATCTAGGTAGCTATGGAGTTCGGTTGCGGTCACGGTAATTGTTCGACGCGTTGCACGCCAAAAGATCGGGCAGTCTGTTTGCTCGATCCTCACCACATTCATATTTGTTTCGCTGGGTGACTCCCCCGGGACTCGAACCCGGAACCAATGGATTAAAAGTCCACTGCTCTGCCATTGAGCTAGAGAGTCTCGCGCAGGTCGTGCGCGAAGACTATCCTACTCCTTGTAGGCCGGTTCGCGCCAACTGATCCCGGTTTGTTGAACGGAGTTGTGGATTCGTGCTTCCAGTTTCTCAATGGATAATGGCCGCGGTGTTGGCAATCGCGATTGCCGCCCTCGCCTTCCGGCTCCGGGCCCTCAATCCGGCCGGAGCAGTGGCCGCATTCGCGCTCGGCACCGTCGTGGTCGGCACGGGTGGTTGGTGGACCGGTGCCATTCTGGTTGCCTTCTTCGTCAGCTCCAGCCTGCTCTCCCGATTCTCCAGGAGCGGTGAACCGCAAGCACGTGGATCCCGACGTGATTGGGTGCAAGTGCTGGCAAATGGTGGATTGCTCCTCGTTGGCTGCATTCTCTTCGCCGTTACCGGGTGGCAGCCGTGGCTCGCCTTCGGCATCGGTTCCATCACCGCTGCAACTGCCGATACCTGGAGCTCCGAGATCGGGCGCACAAGTCCAACCGCACCGAGACATGTCATCACCTGGAAGCACGTGCCCGCAGGTACGAGCGGCGCAGTTTCCAATCGCGGTCTCCTCGCCTCGTTCGGTGGCGCACTCTTGATCGCGTTGTTGGCAGGATTGGCCATCGATTGGCATTCTCGTGACGCTGCCATGCTGATCGGGTTCGTGATCGCAGGGTTCGGCGGAGGAATTGTTGATTCCCTGCTCGGGGCAACCATTCAGGAGCAGCGGTGGTGTGATTCCTGCAATAAGGCAATCGAAGCGAATCCGCATTCGTGCGGTACCTCCACCCGTCACATCGGCGGTTTGGAGGGGTTCAACAACGATGTGGTGAATCTTGTTTGTGGATTCTCTGGTGCACTCGTTGGGCTGCTTTGGAGTATTCTTTAATATCGAAGAGCGCGTGCAGCGGTAATCCCTCGTCGCACCAGCAAGTTTCGAACGTTGGCTCGTTCAGAATCAATACTGTTTGCCGCGCGATTGTTTGCCATCTCCAGATATCACGGGGAGTTCCAGACCATGACAGATAACCAGGGCAAATTCACCATCAACCGCCGACGTTTCTCCATCCTGGCAGGTGTGTTTGGCACGGGCGCTGCGTTTTCGAAGGCAGCAATGGCACAGGATGCCACACCTCCCGCCGGAACGCCGGAAGCAGCATCCACACCCGTTGCCTCGCCAACCGTTGCCGCCGAGCCAGTGATCACCAACCTCATGGCTGCCGAGGTCGAACAGTTGCCACCGGCACCGTTCACCGTTCGACTCCTCCGCATCACCCTGCAGCCCGGCGCCATTACACCGATGCACACCCATCACGGTCCTGAGCTGGACATGATCGAATCCGGCGAAGTTACGATCCGTTCACTGGGCGATGCGCCCGTTACCCGCGCCGATGGCACCGAGGAAACATCCTCCGGTACCGAAATGGCCCTCACCGATGGCGATGTGGTGTACTTCCCGGCCGAAGTTGGCATGTTCTTTGAAAACACCGGCGAAGAAGCCGCCACCATGCTGAGCGCGGTGGTGATTCCGGTTGGCCCGGATTACGTCAACGAGCGCATCACTTGGATTGATGGCGAGCCAAGCCT
>JAFAEA010000300.1 GCA_023424355.1 Chloroflexota bacterium
AATGTGCCGATCAGCAGAAACACCAGTTCGTGTCCGCCACCGCGTGGTTGCGCCATAACTTATCCCCTTTTCGATCGATATCGACAACCCGGTTGACAATGATTCATTCGTCCGGCATGATAGACAACACGGTTGTCCACTTTGACAATCATACAACCAGAATCGGAGGTAACACATGACCCACACCATCGTTCGCGCCGGTAACGCACGCATCACCGCCACACCAAACGCCACCATGACCACCCTCGCCTCGCCCACCGTGAATGAAAGCAAGACCAGCCTCTGGATTGTAGAGATGCAGAGCGGCGCTGCGGGACCGCTCCACACCATGAGTAGCGATCAGGTTTGGCATCTGCTCACCGGTACCGTTTCCTGCGAGATTGCCGGCGAGATCATCACCATGGAAGCCGGCGATACGCTCCGCATCTCCGGCGGCGTGAACCGACAGTTCCAGGCGGAATCCGATGCGCGCCTGCTCGTATCCGGTGCCAGCGACGCAGTGGCCAGCACAGATAACGGCGCCACCTCGGTCGTTCCAGGATGGATCTCCTGACCCGGCAGTAAAGTCGATGGCCTGCGAACCAACTCCTTCTCCGATAGAACTGCACGATATGTAAACATATCTTCACACTATCGTCAGATTGCGGAATTAACCTTGGTACATGGAATAGTCGGATTCCCCTATCAGGAGTTAGTAATGCAAGTTTCTCGACGTCTCTTTACCGCCCTCACCGCCACAACCGTGGCTTCCGCTGGTCTCAACGCATACGCGCAGACTCCAGCCGCAAGCCCGGTTGCTGGTGAGATGGCGACCCGTGTGTTCCACGGCGCGCGCATCACCGCCGATTTGCCGGCCGATATGATGATGCAGATGGGTGCAGAAGATACCTTCGTCGGCGCAAGCAACACGTTCACCATGGCCTCATCCACACCGATGACCTCAATCGATGCCCTGGCCGATGGCATTGTGGTGCAAACGGGAGCGAACAAACCGGAGGATATTGATCTCAACGGCACGCCGGCAAAGCTCATCACCGGGGGCGAAGGCACGGTTCTCCCGATCCCGGCCACGATTGTGGTGGCGCCGTATCCAGAGCCATTTGCTCGCGGTGAAAAGGAGATGAACCACGTATTGATCGAGGTATCGCCCGAAATCGCCGATGCCGTCATCCCCACCATCTCCAAGGATATGACCGCGGTCACCCCGCAAACCTACGTGAGCAGCGTGTTGGATATCGCCAGAACGAACTCATTGTTCGCCAATGAGATCGATTTCGATTCCTTTGAAGAGGGTATCGAGAGCCACGTCACAGATATGGATTCCGCTCACGCGTACCTCGAGGGTCCCGTGCGTGATGGCTTCCGCAACGTGGGCGATAACCA
Source organism: Chloroflexota bacterium (assembly GCA_023424355.1). GTDB lineage: Bacteria > Chloroflexota > Chloroflexia > Thermomicrobiales > UBA6265 > UBA6265. The sequence continues at coordinate 1,384 of JAFAEA010000300.1, forward strand.
CACCCATTTCGTTGGTACGGCAGAATCTGCCGAAGAAGCCACTCCAATGGCGACCGCTATCGCGGCCACCAGCGATGTCCCAACCGGTAACCTGCTGGACGATGGCACGCTGGTGCTCACGATTCCCGGCACGGATGGCAGTGGCGCCGGCGATTACATGCGGGCGGCTCGCACATTGATCGCCGATGCTACCGCTGAAACCGATTGCCTGAAGGTGATTCTGGATCTCCGCAGCAATGGCGGCGGATCGGTGTACCCGATGATCGGCGCCATCGCTCCCCTTCTGCCGGAAGGCGATGTGTTCGGATACAGCTACCCCCAGGTCGATTTCGTAAAAATGATGACAATGGAGGAAGTACTGACAGTTGCCGGCACCACCGACGACCTTCCTGCCAGCGATCTGGACCTCTCTGGTGTGCCCGTAGCCGTACTGTTTGGCCCCAACACCGCCAGTTCTGGCGAGCTCAGCGCCATCAGCTTCATTGGCCGCGAGAATGCGCAATCGTTCGGGATGGAATCCGCCGGCTACACCACGGCGAACACCACCTTCCATTTGCTGGACGGCTGGATGTTTAATATCGCCAGCAGCCTGTTGGTCGATCGTGCCGGCACTGAATATGGACACACGCTGACGCCGGATAACGAGGTCGATTTCTCCGAGGAGCAACTCGGTACAGCCGATGATCCAGTCATCGCCTCTGCACAATCGTGGCTGCAGGGTCAATCGTGCGCGGTTCCGGCCGGCACACCGCATGCAACTCCGGCCAGCTAGTCCGCATCTCTCCCGCCGATACTCCTAATCCAACAGGAGTGTCGGCAGTGCGATCACCACGGGCGGCTGGAGTGGTCCCGGCCGCCCGTAGTTCAGATGAACCTGGGCCACATCGTCTCCGGGGAAGATATTGAACGGTGCCGAGGATGACACCAGCAGCTGACCCATCGGCAGCAGGTGCCGCACCGGATCGTTCTTCGTGGGCAGGGCGGCGCTCATCACCACCCAGGTGCCGTAAGGCACATTCGTGAGCTCGAATGGACCCGGCTCGGTCAACATCCGCCCCACAACCGGGCTGGAGACCGCGATCTTGGCCGGATAGATACCGATGAAAATGCTGGCTTCCTGATCCGGCGGGAAATTCATGGTGCCTTCGATTCGGCCGCGAGCATGGATCAGCTTGGGATCCATCCGGAACACGGCCTGACCGAAATCGAGATCAGCCACCACATCCGGCATATCCCGAAACGATGCCGGCGAAACACCAACCAACGATTTGAACCTCGTACTAAACGTGCCGATGCTGCTGTACCCAACCTCGAAGCAGATATCCGTGATGCTGGCCGGCGTGGTGAGCAGCAGATGCTTGGCACGCTCGAACCGAACACTCGTGGCGAACTCTCCGGGAGGCACGCCGATGATCGAACGAAAAATGCGATTGAAATAGAAGGGGCTGATGCCGGCAATCTCGGCGTAATCGTTGAGGGTGAGCAGCTCAGTCTCGGCGCGCATGGCGGCAACCACCCGCGCAACCAGGTTCGTGTGTTCTACGAGGATGCTGGCGGATTCCGATTCGCTACTGGAGTCTGGCTCGATAGGAAATGGCATATTCGGGCTCGCAGTGTATGCGGAAAGTGTGCACGAGCCACTTTAGCACAGGAT
>JAFAEA010000304.1 GCA_023424355.1 Chloroflexota bacterium
TCTCTCCGGCATGATGGTTGCATCGTGTACACGCTGCAATGGTGCAGAAATTTGATGAGCAGAAGTGCCCCAAGTGGCCCTTGTTTCCGCTATCCGCAGTTTTCGCGTACACGCTGGATTCATCAGATCACCGGAAAGGGTGTGGAATCATGTCGAACGAACCAACTCGATTTAAGGTCGTCAGCAAGAAACATCTCAATGCGCTTGCAAACCGTCGAAAGTTCCTCGCGGGTTCCGCAGCGGGTCTTGCCACCATGGGAATCAGTACCGGCGGCTTCGCATCGCCATCCCGCCAAATGTCCTTTGCCCGGGCACAATCGGATGAGGCGCTGGAAATTATCATCGCCACCCTCGGTGAGGCACCGAATATCAATCCGTTCATCGCCCAGGATTCCGAGGAGAATTGGCGCTGCGTGATGCTCTTCGATGAGCTGGTCCGCATGGATCCGGTGACGTACGAGCCGATTCCGGGCCTGGCGAAATCGTGGGAGGTTGATGGCAATGTCATTACCCTCACACTCAACGACGCCCTGTACAGCGATGGCACCAAGCTCACCGCTGCCGATGTGAAGTTCGCCATTGAGGGGCACCTCAATCCCACCACCGGTTCCCCGCGCCAAAGCATGTACAACAAGATCATCGGTGCGGCCGAGATCATTGATGGCAGTGCCGAGGAAGCCGCCGGTGTGGTGGTGGTCGATGACACCACGGTGAGCATCGAGACAGTTGAACCCGATGCTGCCTTGCTCTTCAATTTGCGCTTCATTCGCCCGGTACCAATGGAACAGGTGAAGAGCAAGAGCCTCTCCGATGATCCATGGTTCCAGGCGCCGATCGGTGCAGGACCGTTCAAGTTCGAAAGCTGGTCGGTTGGCGCCGATTTCGTGATGCTGCGCAACGAGAACTACTTCGAGGAGAACAAGCCAGCCATCACCAAGGTGACCCACCGCGTAATCGCGTCTTCCGATACGCAGGTATTGGCGTTGGTTAATAATGAAGTCGATGCATCGAACTACCCGACACCAACTGCCCGTGAGCAGTTGGAACAGAATCCGGATTTGGTGGTGATGGTGCCGCCATTTGCTTCGCCAAATGGATGGATGTTCAACTGCACCCACGAACTGTTGGGCAAGCCGGAAGTGCGCCGCGCTATTGCCATGGGCCTCGATCGTGAACAGTTCGCGGCCGATGCGTTGCTTGGTCTGGGCGAGGCCGGTATCGGACCAATTGCGCCCGATAGCTGGGCATTCGATCCGAATCTGGAGCCGCTGCCATTCGATCCTGATCAGGCGAAGCAACTCATTAAGGATGCTGGGGCTGAGGGCGCCGAACTCAAGTTCACCGTGAATGCCGGTAACGTTCTGCGCGAAGACTGGCTAATCTACTCCGAACAGATGCTGAAGGACATCGGCATCGTGGTGAAGCCGGAAACGGTGGAATGGGCCACCATGGTCGAAGCCGTCACCGTTCGCCACGAATACGAAGTCGCTGGTGGCGACTGGACCGGTGTCACCACCGAGCCAAGCGCACTGTGGGATCAGTTCCACACCGATGGTGCAGTCAACCGCATGAGCTACAGCAATCCGGAGCTGGATGCGCTGCTCGATGAAGTGCGTGTGACGGTGGATACGGAAGCTGCCAAGCCAATCTATGCGGAGATCCAGAACATCCTGGTTCAGGATGTTCCGTTCTTCCACGCGTGGTATCGACCATTCCTCCACACCACGAATAGTCGGTTCGATAACTACACCGATAGCTCGGAAGGGCTCTTCTACACCTTGAAGGATTGGACGGCCGCTACCTAGCGGTAGCGCAGTGGTAAACAGGCAAGGTATGCGGTGGCTGGACCACATACCTTGCCGCCATGGTTTGGGGAGGGTGTGTGAGGTCATCGATCTGGGCATATACGGCCCGACGGTTATTTTTTCTTATTCCATTGCTATTAGGTCTCAGTCTGGTGATGTTTGTGCTGTTGCACGCAGCACCAGGGGACCCCGCCGTGAGCATGTTGAGCCCACAGGCGGCTGTGAATGACCAATATCTTGAGCAAACACGGAAGAATATGGGGCTGGATAAACCAGTACCAGTTCAATACCTGATTTGGGTGAAGAACCTGGTGACAGGCGATTTTGGTACCGCCTATTCATTTAATGGCAAACCCGTGCTGGATCTTATTGGCGAACGGGTTTGGGGCACGGTGCAACTTCAGGGCATCTCGTTGTTGCTGGGTATCGTGCTTGCCGTTCCCATCGGTATCATTTCGGCCACAAGGCAATATTCCACATTGGATAACACCGTGACGGTGGGCTCCTTTGTTGGGTTAGCACTGCCGAACTTCTGGCTCGCGCTAATGCTGCAAATTTGGCTCGGGGTGCAGCTAGGGTGGCTCCCCACAATTAGTACAGGTCAGGCGAGTGCCGATTGGTCTGAACGGTGGAAGTATTTCGTGCTTCCTGTCATTGTGCTCACGCTTCCGAACATCGCCTATTTCACCCGATTTATGCGCAGTTCCATGTTGGAAGTCATCAATATGGATTTCATGACCACCGCCCGCTCCAAAGGTTTGCGAGACCGGCAGGTTCTCTATCGCCACGGTGTGCGAAACGCCCTGATTCCGATGATTACCGTCATTGGCTTGCAGCTTCCGCGCATTCTGGGCGGTTCGGTGATTATCGAGCAGATCTTCGCATGGCCGGGAATCGGCCTGCTTGCCTGGGATGCGATTACCCGCCGCGATTATCCGGTGATTATGGGCATCACCATCTTGCTCGGTGCGGCCATCATGGTCACCAACGTTCTGGTCGATCTTGTGTACGCATTCGTTGACCCCCGTGTTTCTGCAGCGGACAGGATGGACTAGGCATGAGTGATTCAACCTCCCTCGCGAGAGAGAGCATGCTGAGTGCCGCTCCGCGAAAGAACCTTGTCATCAAACGATTCATGCGCAACAAGCTGGCCGTGGCCGGATTGATTGTCATCGTGCTGCTGTACGCGAGCAGCATTGCGGCGCCATTACTTATGACCCACGAGCCTGATCAAATCACCTTCGGTGCGCGCACACTACCACCAAGTTCTGAAAACTGGATGGGTACCGACCGCAATGGTCGCGATGTCTACAGCCGTCTCATCAAGGGCGGGCAGGTTTCGCTCGCCACGGGATTCGCGGCTGTCGCCATTGTGATGACGATCGGTGTGCTCCTCGGGGCGGCTTCGGGCTACTTCGGTGGACTCATTGACGGGGCCATCATGCGTTTCACCGATATCCTGCTCTCGATTCCGTTGATTCTGCTGTTGATTACCGCGGCATCGCTTTTCACGCCAGGACTCGCCACCACGATTATTGTGATCGGAGTTTCGAGTTGGCCAGGGGCTGCCAGGTTGGTACGCGGACAATTCCTTTCTCTCAAGAATCAGGAGTTCGTGACCGCCGCCAGATCAATTGGTGCCACACCGTGGCAGATCATGATGAAGCACCTCTTCCCGAACTCGCTGGCCATATTCATCGTAGAAACCACCTTGTGGCTGAGCTACGCCATTTTGCTGGAGGCCAGCCTGAGTTACCTCGGACTTGGCGTGCAGATTCCGACACCGAGTTGGGGCAACATGCTGCGCGATGGTCAGAGCGAGCTTCTGTTCGGAGCCTGGTGGCTCACATTGTTCCCGGGCCTGGCGATTTTCATCACCGTGCTCGCCTTCAACCTGCTTGGTGATGGCTTGCGGGATGCGCTCGATCCACGGCATCGGGAGCGATAGTAAATTCCGCTACATTGTCAAATAGAGATTTCCATATGTCGGCACCGCTGCACTTCACGAAATCCATTTGATGTGTAATATATGCAGTACAACGTATTTCAATAGATGGAATCGGCAACGGCGCCGAACGATGTTACGAAGCGAGAGGAGTCTTCGCAATGTATCGTGTAGGAAAGTCGCGTTCCCAAACAACCCGTCGAGCCTTTCTCAAGCGCGCATCCGCGCTTGGATTGAGCGCGGCCGCGATCTCGCGAGCCGAGGCGTTTGCTGCCAATGGATTCCGATTTGAGGATGGCCGCCGCGCCATGTATCAATCGACCCCCGTGGTGGATGTCGCCGGTACTTCGCTCAAGATTCTGCAGTGGCAGCACTTTGTGCCAAGCTACGACACTTGGTTCCAGGAGTTTGTGCAGGAGTGGGGTGCCGCCAACGATGTTGAAGTCACCCTCGATCAGGTGAACACCGCCGATATCCCCGCTGCGCTCGCTGCCGAAGTCTCGGCCGGTAGCGGTCACGATTTGGTAGAGCACATCGCCCCTCTGGCGCAGTACGAAGAATCCGTGATGGATCTTCGTGATGTGTGGGAAGCTGCCGAAAGTCTCTATGGCGATGCCATTGAGAACTGCAAGCTGAACAGCTACAACCCCACCACAGACAAGTTCTTCTCGTTTGTGCATGGCTACGCACCAGACCCGGCGAACTATCGCAAGACCCTTTGGGAAGCCATCGATCTGCCGGATGGTCCGACCACGCTGGACGAATTGCTCGAAGGTGGTACCACCATCTGGAACGAGCAGGGTGTGCAGATGGGTCTTGGCATGAGCCAGGAAATCGACTCCCAGATGGCCGCGCAGACCCTCATTTGGGCTCACGGTGGTGCCATTCAGGATGAGAACGAGAACATCACCATCAACTCCGATGAGACCAAGGCTGCCGTGGAGTTCATGAAAACGCTCTTCCAGAGCGCCATGACCCCGGAAGTGTTCAGCTGGAACGCTGCCTCCAACAACCAGTTGCTGGCTGCCGGTCAGGCGAGCTACATCCTGAACTCGATTTCGGCATACCGCACCGCGCAGGAAACCCAGCCGGATGTTGCCAAGGATATTTTCCTGGGCAAGCCGCTGGTTGGCCCAGCCGGTGAAGAAATGGCCAAGGCACACGCGCACGCTGCCATGGGCTACCAGATTCCGAATCACGCCGAGTACCCGGATACGGCCAAGGCGTTCCTCATGCACTTGCTGGAGAACTACGAAGCCGGCTTCATGGCCTCGCAGCTTTATAACTTCCCGACCTTCAACGCCACCGTGCCAGGCATGGCCGATGCGCTCGCCGAAGATCCATTCGGGTCGGAGCCGGCCGACAAGATGAATGTCATGGCCGATGCCGATACCTGGACCGTGAACCTCGGCTGGCCAGGACCCGCCAACGCCATGGCCGGCGAGGCGCAGACCACCTTCATTCTCAGCAACATGATGGCCAAGGCCGCGCGCGATGAGATGAGTGTGGAAGATGCCGTTGCCGAGGCCGAAACACTTCTGGAGCAGAGCGCCCAGAACTGGCGCGATCGCGGCCTGATGGGCGGCGGTTCCTAACGGTTATTCGTTCGATATTTGGGGACTGGGCACTTCGTGCAAACGAAGTGCCCAGTCATTCCACAGGAAAACGCATTTCATGGCCACAGTAGAAATCCGGAACCTGGTGAAGAAGTTCAGTGACGAAGTCACTGCCGTGAAGGACATCAATATCCTCACGGCCGATGGTGAGTTCCTTGTGCTGCTGGGGCCTTCTGGCTGCGGAAAATCCACGTTGCTGCGTATGATCGGCGGTCTGGAACAACCCAGTTCAGGCGAGATCCTCATTGGCGATACCGTGGTGAATAATCTGCCACCGCGGGCGCGCAGCATCGCGATGGTTTTCCAGAGCTACGCGCTTTATCCGCACATGTCCGTACGGGATAACATCGCCTTTCCATTGAAGGCGGCCAAGGTTTCCAAGGCCGAGCAGGAAACCAAGATTCAATGGGCGAGTAGCATCCTCGGTATCGATGGCTTGCTCAAGCGCAAACCCGGCCAGCTCTCTGGTGGACAGCGCCAGCGTGTCGCCCTCGCTCGCGCACTTGTGCGCGAACCAGATGTATTTCTTTTGGACGAGCCGCTCTCCAACCTCGATGCCCAGCGACGCGCCAGTGCCCGTGACGAACTCCAGATGTTCCAGCGCGATATCGGCACAACCACTATCTATGTGACCCACGATCAGGTGGAAGCCATGGGTATGGGGCACCGCATTGCCGTATTGAACTTCGGTGAGCTCCAGCAAATTGGCACCCCACGAGAGATTTACGAGGAGCCGGCCAATACATTTGTCGCCACCTTCCTTGGCTCGCCGCCAATGAATCTGGTGCCGGATAGTGAGCGCCTCATCGGTTTCCGACCAGAAAGCGTGAGCCCGCGTGATGCATCGTTCGATCCCGTGAACGGCCTCGAGTTCACACTCGATAACATCCGGTTGGAGTATCTCGGTTCCGAAAAGCTGATCTATGGCGAGATCAACGGCACCCGTGCCGTGAGCCGCTTGCCAGCCAGCTTCCCGCTGACTGCCGAAGAGGGCGGTTCCATCGATGTGATGGTGCAGAATCATTCACTCCGCATTTTCGATACGGAAAGCGGCAAGGCGATTCCCAATACCAAGGCTCAGCTGACATCGGTTTCCCTGGGTGAGGAAGGAGCTGGCTCGTGAGTGCCACTACACCTCGCCGCCGCTATTGGCTGGATAACGAACGCGTGCTCGGTCCCATGATGTTGGCACCAGCGGTGCTGTACATCGTGGTGTTGGTGGGATTCCCGCTTGTATTAGCCATCCTCTATGCCTTTTCATCGGTCACCGCTGGCGATCCTCGCATCGATAGCTGGAGCGATTTCGTTGGCTTCAAGAACTTCCGCCAGGTGTGGAACGATGGCGTGTTCACCAAATCGTTGCGGAACACCATCGTCTTCACATTAGGATCCCAGGCCATCGTGATTGTATTGGCGAATGTGCTTGCGCAGATCCTGCTCATGGATTTCCGTGGCAAGAAGATCTTTCGCTTTCTCATCATGCTGCCATGGACCACACCCATCGCCCTTTCGGTACTGGGTTGGTTCTGGATCTTCGATTCCGTGTATAGCCCGATCGATTATCTCCTGCGAGAAGTGGGGCTGTTAGGTCCCGGAAATCCGTGGGGTCCGCAACGAAATATGTACTGGTTGGGTGAAACCGTGCTCGCACAGGGTGCAGTGCTGATGATCCATGTCTGGCGCACATTGCCGCTGGCAACCGTGATTCTCATCGGTGGATTGACCTCGATTCCGCACGATATCAATGAAGCTGCCGATATGGACGGCGCCGGATTCTGGCGAAAACTCTGGTTCATCCGCCTGCCATTGCTGTTGCCGATCATGGCCGTGGCTATGCTGTTCAGCATGATCTTCACGTTTACCGATCTCACCGTACCGCTGGTTCTCACTCGTGGTGGACCAGTCAACGATACGCAGATGATTTCCAGTTGGGCGTATTTCAAGGGGATTCAGGGTGGAAACCTGGCTCAGGGGGCGGCAATCGCACTGTTCATGATGCCAGTGCTGGTCGCCTTCGCAATTGCCATGATGAAGCTCGCACGCCGAGGATCGAAGGACTGATATGAGCCAACGACCAGAAGGCGAAACCGCCTACAAAGCAAAACGTATAGCCGGCAAGGGCCTGCTGTATGCGTTGGCCACGGGATTCGCGATGTTCGCCGCCATTCCATTCTTCTGGATGGTGCTGACGGTGTTCAAGACAAACGAGGATCTCTATAACCCACGCAATAATCCGTTTCTGTACAACGATCCGCCAACCCTGAGTAATCTGGATCTGCTCTGGAACGACACCGGGTTCCCGACCTTCGTGCTGAACACGCTGATCGTCGCGTTCCTGGTGGTGATCATCACGGTCGTGATTGTGGTGCCGGCTTCCTACAGCTTGGTGCGACTCTCTACTCGTTGGGGCGAAAGCCTCGGCATGATGATCTTCCTGGTGTACATGGTGCCTCCGACGCTGCTCTTCATCCCGATGACAGGGATCGTGGCCGATTTGGGACTGCAGAATAACAAGTTCGCGATGGTGATTGTGTATCCCACATTCACGATTCCGTTCTGCACCTGGTTGCTGATGGGCTTCCTTCGAAGTTTCCCTTGGGAAATCGAGGAGCAAGCGCTCATCGATGGCTACACCCGCCTGCAGGCAATCTGGAAAACCGTGATTCCGATTCTGATGCCGGGCATTCTCACTGTCATCATCTTCACCTTCACGTTGTGCATGCACGAGTTCGTGTACTCGCTCGCGTTCGTGCAGAGTTCGTCACAGAAAACCATCAGTGTGGGTGTGTTCACCGAACTCATCCGCGGCGATGCTTACTTCTGGCAATCGTTGATGGCCGCAGCAGCAGTGATCGCATTCCCGGTGGCGTTCATCTACAACCTGTTCCTGGATAAGTTCGTCAAGGGCTTCACCGTTGGCGCGGTGAAGGGGTAAGTTTTCTTGGGAAAGCGCGGCTCCACCTCAGATTGGAGCCGCGCTTTTGCATCTTGCCAGATACCGAATTCGGCCATATGTTGATGCCATGAACCAATCGATTTCCACATGAGGTGAGCCCCCGATGGCATTTGTTCCACAACATGTTTTTGCTGACCGCACCGACCGTATCCAGACCTGGCTGGCGGAGAACGGATATCAGGCACTCGTTGTCACCACGCCGATGAACTTCTACATGGTCACCGGCTTCCACCTGGATGTTGAGCCGTGGGAGCGACCAGTCGCCGCCGTGTTCCCGGCAGGTGGCGATCCGTTTATGATCATGAATGAGCTCTCCACGAATCACCTCATCTTCTCGGAGAATCGCGAAACCCTGTTCGTGCGGGATTACACCATCTATCGCGAACATCTCACCAACATGAACCGCACCTACACCCGCGAGCAGTTCGGCGAACTTGTGGCCACGCGCCTCGCGGAGAGGGGAGTGGTGCGCGGCACCATCGCTGTGGAAGGCGGCCCGCACAAGCTCATGAGTATCGCCATGCCTCATGTGCAGTGGGCCGATGCCACCCGCTTTTTGGTGGAGATGCGCGAGGTGAAATATCCAGAAGAGCTTGATATCGTGCGCGATGCTGCCTCCCTCTCCGATTGGGGACAGGACAAGTACATGGAGTTGCTCAAGCCGGGCGCGAATGTAAAGGCGTTCGATTTGCTCATCGCCAGCCATATGATGGAAGAAGGCGCTCGCCGCTTCCCCCATGAAAAGGTGGAAGTGCGGTTGTTCTCTTCAGGTGGCAGCTGGTCGTCGGCACCACACGGCTCCGGTGCGGAAGCAGCCGAGGCATTCGAAGTCGGCACCAGCGTGGTGAATATCATCATCGTACGACTCAACGGACTCGTGGTCGAAAACGAACGCACCCTCTTCGTCGGTCAACCAAAGGACGATATCCAGATTCGTGCATTCAATGCCGCAACCGAAGCTTGCGAAGCCGCCGCCTCACAGATGATTGCCGGCAACCCGGTTTCCAGTGCGGATGCTGCCGCCCAGGCGGTGCACGACAAGGCCGGATTCGCGGAGTACATCAATCACCGCACCGGCCACGGCATCGGTATCGCAGGTCACGAGTTCCCGGAGGACATGCCGTTCAACCACCGTCCATTCAAGGAGCGTGAGGTGTACTCATCGGAACCCGGCATCTACATCATGGGAGTTGGCGGCTTCCGACACGACGACACCGTCATCA
>JAFAEA010000123.1 GCA_023424355.1 Chloroflexota bacterium
TACTGGCCGATATCGAATCGCGTGGCATCAACCACATCTTTCACCTTGGCGATGTCATCGGCAAAGGGCCAAGGGGCAATGCCTGCTGTGATCTGGCCCGCCAGCATTGCCAACAAACGGTGCAGGGGAACTGGGAAGGCTTTCTGTTCAATGCCGATCTGAAAACTGCCGCCTGGTGGCGAGATGAAGTTTCTGCCGAGAACAGGAAGTGGCTCACTTCACTGCCATTCAATATCGATCTCGAGATTGCCGGCACGAATGTACGGCTCTTTCATGCTTCGTCCGATAGCGTCTTCCATCGCATTACCCGCAGCGTTGGTGATGCTGAATTCCTCCAGCAGTTTGAAAACACCGAAGCTACCGGTCTCGATGCGATCCCGCCACAAGTGGTTGTCTACGGCGATATCCACTTTGCGTGGGAGAAAACGATCGGTTCGCACACACTGATCAACTGCGGATCCGTCGGCAATCCTCTGGACGATACAACGGCCAGCTATCTCGTAATAGACGATGATTCCGGTCAGCTCTCCTGGCAGATGGTCCGCGTTGCCTACGATATCGAAGCAGAGCTTGCCGTTCTGAGCGAACTCGATATGCCATCCAGCGAGGAGTGGCAGCACGAACTTCGCACCGCGGAGTACGCCCGGTAACACAGAGAATCGGCCGAGCACTCTAATTGCGGACGCCAACTGTCCACATAATGACGTATCTTGGTCATAGTCACCTTCGCGCCTCGTTCAGGAATCCACAATGTCCACAACTGAAGCCACTGTAACCCCGACCTTGGCCACCCCTGCGCCAGCACCGTTTCTCCCCGAGGCCGCCGCATTTGGTGTGATTCTCGTGTGGGGCTCAACCTTCACACTCACCAAAACGCTCTACAACGATATGAGTCCCCTGGCTTTCGGTGCTACCCGGTTCATGGTGATCGTGGCGATTGCATTTCTGGTGCTCTATTTGGGAGCGCGACGTGAAGGTCGGCTTGATCGCCTCCGCATCCGCCGGGCCGATTTGCCGCTATTTGTAGCCACCGGAATCTTCGGCTACACGGGCTATCAACTCGGATTCCTGTTGGGACTCGAGCACACCTCACCATTCGCCGGATCCCTGATGATCGCATCCAGCACCCCGCTGGTATCGCTGTTGATCGTCACCATCATGGGAGAAAAGCAACCGCCGGTGGTTTGGCTTGGAGCTGCCGTGGCTGTGGCGGGAGTCACCCTCTTCCTCTTCTCGGGAGATGCTGATTCGAAGTTGCTGGGGAATGCCATTGCCTTCGCAGGTGGTGTCTCGTTTGCGCTCTATCAGGTGCTCAATCGAAGGCTCATCCGCGAGTATCCCTCTGCGACGTACTCGGCCTGGTCGACCCTCTTCGGCTCGATCCCGCTGATCCTCATGGGTGTCCCGGCAATGATGAACCAATCCTGGAGCAGTGTGAGTGCCAGTTCGTGGTTGGTGTTCCTGTATATGTGCGTGTTGCCGGTGTATCTCGCCTACATCGCGTGGGGATGGGCAATTCGGCATCGAGGCGTCGCCATCACCGGCTTCTCACTGATGGTGCCGATTGTGGCGGGAGTTATGAGCTGGATGTTTTACGACGAGGAATTTGGTGTTCGCAAGGTGGTCGGAGGGGCTCTGGCGGTGGCCGGACTGGTGTGGATGCAGTGGGCGAATCATCGCCGCATGCGTTCTGCCCGGATTGTTGACCCTGCCTAACTTCGCCGATGTTGCTGGTATCATTTGGCCATGAAGATCGCTCTGGTAACACCCTACAGCATGCATAAGGCAGGCGGAGTCGCCGAGCACATCGCCCATCTGCGCGATGAGTTTCGCCGACGTGGTCACGAGGTGAAAGTGTTGGCACCGCGGGGTCCAAAGGGCGGCCTCGAAGTAGGGGAGGATTACTACGGCATCGGTCGCAGCATCACCATTCCCGGTAACGGCAGCAAAATGCGCCTTACTTTCGATGTCACCCTCTACGCCGATGTGAAACAGATCATGAAGCGGGAGCAGTTCGATGTGGTGCATTGCCACGAGCCGCTCATGCCCGTGCTTCCTTATATGGTGCTGCTGAATTCTAGTGCGGTAAACATCGCCACCTTCCACGCCTATGCCGAACAACAACCCTGGTACCGGGCCTTTCAGCCATACATGAGTTTCGTGTTGGGGAGGGTCGATGGGCGCATCGCCGTCTCGGAACCTGCTCGGGAGCTGGTGAACAAGTACTTCGAAGGCGATTACGCCATCATCCCCAACGGAATTGATTTGGCAGAATACGGTCCGCACGTGGAGAAGTTCCCGTGGGCCGATGATGGAATCAAGCGAATTCTGTTCGTGGGTCGGTTTGAGGAAAGCCGCAAGGGATTTAAGTATCTCCTCCGCGCATTCCCGTATGTGAAACAGCAGTTCCCGGATGCCCGTTTGGTTGTGGTTGGCGGCGGTCGACCGGAGAAATTCGAGGGGCTCATCGAGCGACTCGGCATTACCGATATCGAATTCAAGGGCTTCGTCAGCGCCGAGGATAAGGCTCGCTACTACGCCAGCTGCGATGTAATGGCTGTGCCATCCACTGGCGGCGAGAGCTTTGGTTACACCGTGGTGGAACCTATGGCCGCCGGCAAACCTGTGGTGGCGACTTCTATCGCCGGCTATCGCAGTGTGATGACCAACGAGGTGAATGGCCTCATGGTGCCGCCGCGAGATCCGATGGCGTTGGCCCTCGGCCTCGTGCGCGCGCTTTCCGATACCGAGCTCCAGGAGCGGCTGGGTGCACAAGGCGCCATCGATGCCCGCCAGTACTCGTGGGATCGCGTTGCCGAGGGTGTGCTTGCCGAATATGAGCGGGCAGCGGAACGCGCGGGTTCGGCGCGCTGGAGAGCGGGATTTAGACAGTACTGATTTCTGTTTCCCGGAAGTCAGGTCCGCCTGTTTTCCGGTAAACTGCACTCGGGAGGCACATTGGTGCCAGGAGAAGGGGAGAATCCGGAATGCTATCCGAAGCGATCGGAACCTGGGTGCGCAGCAAAATGCTCGTGGTCGGCGCTGCCTTTGCCGCCGTCGGCATCACCCCGAACATGGCCACGATTATTGGACTCGTACTCAATTGCATCGTCGCCATCATTCTTGGGTTTGGTCATCCCATCATCGCCGGTATTCTTCTGCTGCTTGCTAGCGCCTTCGATATGGTGGATGGCTCCATCGCCCGTGCTACCAATACCATTAGCAAGTTCGGCGGTTTCTTTGATTCCACCATCGACCGATTCTCGGAAATTGTGGTCTTTGTTGGATTGTTGGTGTGGCTCAACTCGCGGGGTGACAACGATTGGGGAAGCCTCCTCATTCTCGTTGCCTGTACCGGCGCCCTCATGACGAGCTATGCCCGCGCCAGGGCCGAAGCGCTGGGGTACAACGCTTCCGTGGGATTGCTCGCCCGACCCGAGCGCGTGATCTTGCTGGCAATCTGCCTCATCATTCAGCAACCGATGTGGGCGCTGTGGATTCTGGCAATTGGCACGAACTTCACCGCTATCTGGCGAATATTCCACGTATATCAGCTGGCCAAGGCCGATGGCGAAATCCACAGCCACAAGCAGTTCCGTCGCCGATCCTGAAACCTCGCCGCGAGTAATCTGCGCGGGCGTGCCGTATTCACCC
>JAFAEA010000384.1 GCA_023424355.1 Chloroflexota bacterium
GCGATGAGATGCTTCGCCACATCCTGTCCGCCCTTGACTACTTTGGCGCGGTCACGCGTCCACAGTTCGTGGATGTTTACCAGCACCTGCGTGAAGCTTGGCATGCCATCGCGGGAACGTGGTGGCCAATAGGTTCCGCCGAAGAAGGGCAAACCATCTGGCGTGAGGAACACATTCAGTGGCCAGCCCCCACCGTATCCCAACGCCTGCACGGCCTGCATATAAATGGCATCGACATCTGGCCGCTCTTCGCGATCGACCTTGATGTTCACGAAGCAATCGTTCATGAGTTTGGCAACCACAGAATCCTCGAAGGATTCGCGCGCCATCACGTGGCACCAGTGACACGTGGAGTAGCCGATGCTCACCAGAATCGGCACACCGCGCTTTTTGGCCGCTGCAAATGCCTCTTCACCCCACGGATACCAATCTACCGGGTTGTCTTTGTGTTGCTGTAGGTACGGGCTCGATTGCGTGGACAAACGGTTCGGCATGAATCCTCCTCGAAACATCGTTGTTATGCGTGCAATTATGCCCCATGTTGTCGAGGAAACATTTGTACACTGGAGCCATGAAGTCGCATTGATCAAGGATTCTCCAATGACGCCTGAACCACACTCTCAGTTAACTAAAAGTCGCATTGCGCTTATCGGTGCCGGCGTGATGGCGGAGTCCATTGTTGGCGGATTGCTGGCGAACAATATGGTGAAACCGAGCCAGGTGGTGGCCAGCCATCCGCGGGCAGAACGCCGAACCCAACTGGCCGCGAAATATGCGGTCGAGGTCGAGGAATCGAACGCTTCTGCCATCGCCGGCGCCGATCTGATTCTGCTCACCGTGAAGCCACAAGTGATGCAAAAGGTGATGGCGGAGCTCCAGCCAGTGCTGGCGGAAGGGCAGACCGTGATCTCCATCGCGGCTGGTACACCGGTTCTGCAGTTGCAGAAGGGACTCGATCATGCCGCGATTGTGCGAGTAATGCCGAATACGCCGGCGCAGATCGGCGAGGGCATGGCGGTTTGGTACGCCTCTCCTGAGGTCGATGATGCCGCTCGTGAAAAGGTCCGTCTCACACTCGGTGCATTGGGCATGGAGCTCGAGGTGGAGCACGAGAAGTATGTGGATATGGCTACGGCGCTGAGCGGAACGGGCCCTACCTACGTGTTCCTGATGATGGAAGCGCTGATCGATGCTGGTGTGCATATGGGATTCCCACGCAGAATTGCTGAACAGATTGTAATGCAAACCGTCGGTGGATCGGTCAGCTATGCGCGCGAAAGCGGCAAGCATTTGGCGGAATTGCGGAATATGGTCACCAGTCCGGGTGGTACGAGCGCGGAAGCCATCTACCAAATGGAGAAGGGTGGATTGCGCACCATTCTCAGCAAATCCGTTTATGCTGCCTACAAACGCACCCAAACGCTGGCGGAAGATGGAAACTAGCAGGAGCAAGTTAATGCAGCAAACCGAAGTGCTCACGTGGGAGATGTTCGGCCATTCCACGCAGGATCTTGCGCGTCAGGTTCTGGAGGATGATTTCCAACCAGATTTCATTCTGGCCATCGCTCGGGGAGGTTTGTTCACTGCCGGTGCGCTTGGATACGCACTGGGTGTGAAGCTGCTCCATGTGGTGAATGTGGAGTTCTACACAGGCCGCGATGAACGATTGCAGATGCCGGTGATGCTGCCACCGATTCCCGATCCGGATCTCTTCAAGGGGCTGAAGGTGCTCATCTGCGATGATGTCGCCGATACCGGTGCAACGCTCGAAACCACGCACGATTTCGTGCAGCAGCACGTCGCCGAGGTTCGTAGCCTGGTGATCTACGAGAAGTCTCGCTCAATCATCAAGCCGGAATATGTTTGGAAACGCACAGACGACTGGATACAGTTTCCCTGGGATGAACGGGCCCAAATCAATCGGTAACCTGTTCGAACACAAATTCGATTGGCGAAATAGAACATCGGAGTCAGGGACCAAATGAAGGGCAACAATGAGGATAGGGATGGACACACCTTCGATGTAGTCCAGGAAGAAGTGAAAATCCGAAAGCATGCCGTCGAGCGTGGACGGGTCCGCATTCATACCCGGGTTGAAGAAGTGCCATACGAGGAGACCGTTGAAGTTCGCGAGGATGTCATATCTATCGAGCGGGTTCCGGTGGGCATTGAACTCGATTCCCCACCAGAACCTCGTCAGGAAGGCGATGTCACCATTCTGCCCGTGATCGAGGAAGTAATCGTTGTATCCAAACGATACCGGGTGGTGGAAGAGATTCGTATCGCTCGACACCGTGAGATACATGAAGAGATTGTGGGTACAACGATTAAGCAACAGCAGGTTGATATAGAGACCGAGGGGGATGTCTCCTGATTCAGGTCTGAATTTTGAGAACGGCAAAGCCGGCAGCGAACTGAATCGCTACCGGCTTTGCTTGTGGGGAGGGAAGGGGAGAGACGGGGACTATCGTCGTTGGTTGTCGTCGTCCGGATTCACCGCATCCTTGGCTTTGTCGAGTAGGCTGCGGTCATCGTTCAGAACATCTTCGTTTTCCGCATCGATGTCTGCGCCGGTAATCTCGACTTCCTCACGGCGGACCGTATCGGTTACCGTTTCGGTGCGTTCCGTTGCACTCTTGTCGATGTCAATTTCCTCGACAACACGAGCGGTCTTGGTGACATCGACTTCCTCGCCATGCACCGGGATTTCGATGGTGGTCTCATCGAAATTCGCAGTGTCCACTGGTCTATCCACAGAGCGGCGATTCACGTGAACTTCTTCTTCAGTGATCGGCACATCGATGGACTGCTCTTCTTCGACCACGTGCTTGTCAACACGAACCGATCCGCGATCAACATCACGCTTCGTGTAATCGAGATTTTCCTCAACAACCTCGATGGTCTCATGCTCAACATCGGTGCTGGAAACTGGTGTGCCAGCATCTTCGCGGAGCGTGCCCTGACCCCAGGACTCTGTACTACGATCGTCGTCCACGTAATCGACAAGTTCAACATCAGATTGAACCTGTTCGGCATCAGTGTTGCGCGTGCCAGCATAGTCCGCTTCAGTGATTACGCCTCGATTATCGAAATCATTGGCCACGTATTCGGCAGTTTCGACATCGGTCACGCCTGCCGAAGCGTCATCGTAGTTGGAGGCAACGTTGGATTCATCCACAAAGGTGCCACCTTCGGCAGTACCCGCTGGTGATTGATTCCAGTTCTGATTGAGAGCATCATCCTTGGTCACGGCAAGGTATACATCCTCGCTTTCAACGGACTGAACAGCGGTAAAAGGAATGTAATGATCTTCCGGGAAGAAGAATCCCTTCCGCACAACGAAGGAATCACCCTCAATTACATCGATGTCGCCAATTTTGTCTCCTTCGGAGCCGTAAACGGTCATCCCAGGCTGAAGAGTGAAATTGTTGTTGATGTCCACGGATTACTCCTTTTCACCTCGCTGGGGAGGTGTTGTGTAGGCTGCCGCCAAACAGTTCGAGGCGTTCATGCAGCCCCGTATAAAAGTAGATAAGGCAAGGAGTATGCCAAGGATATCAAAATTCAATGGCCCTACGGCAATAGTTCCATAGTTAAGATTTGGATTTCCATTAACTAGGATCCATTATGTCATTTGGCGGGTCGGTGAAAAACCAAACGAGTCGGCGACACTCGCCGACTCGTGAAAGTGTGGATGTTTGTGGTTAGCGATGAAAGCTGGAATCAGGTCTTGTAAGGATCTACGCCGCCAAGAATGGCCGAGCGAGTGGAATCGCTGCTATCGGGCACGCGTTCGGTATCTTGCGGCTGATTCGCGAGATCTGCATCCGGACTCAGATTGATCGCTTCATCACGCGAGATGCGCAGTGTGATTTCGTTGTTGTTGATGGATTCAATTGCTGAATTCGGAATAACGTGGCTCTTTGGGAAGAAAAATCCCTTCTCCACGATAAAGTGTTCTGGCTCAACTGATTCGACCGTGCCAACCATGTGGTCGGCATTATCAATGACATCCATACCAATGTCTGGTCGGGCTTGCTCTGGCATCGGGGCTCCTTTTCGTGTGATCCCTCCACCAAATTGGTTCGCAAGCCCTGTGCCAACGTTAGCGATGTACGGTCACATCAGGCGTTTCGCAGGAGTGGCAGTCGTTTGCCATAGGCTGCCACCAACTTTTCCATTTTCTCATCGCCACCTGGGAGGTTCATCGTCGGAATCACCGGCGGATCGATCCCTTTCTCCAGGAGCCGCGCAGTGGTCTCGACCACGACAGCATTGATCAATGCCAGACCGGCAACACTGCTGATACCTCCCACCGGCTGCTCAGCACCGGGGAGATTCACCAGTCCATCGCCCCACGGCACGCACGTATCCAGCGTGATATCGGCGACATCGGCCAGGCGCTTGCCGCTCTCGTGCCGGCTGGGAGCATCGGCATAGTGCTTGTCGCTGGTGATGGAAACGGTCTTCGCACCGCGGGCCTTTGCCTCCAGCACCGCTTCGATCGGCACCGGATTCACCCCGGAATTGCTGATCACGAACACGACTTCGCCTTCGCGGATATCGTGGCTGCCAATCACCACACGGGCGTAGCCGGAATTCCGCTCGAGCAG
>JAFAEA010000010.1 GCA_023424355.1 Chloroflexota bacterium
TTCGTAGTCACCAAACTTCCAAAGGATCTTCGCCTTCACCAGCTCAGGATGCGCGTCCCCGAAGAAGCGAATATTGGGCGTCTCTCCCATAGGTGCCACCGAAAGGTAGAGCTCGGCGGAAGAAAGATCACCGAAACTCGCGGCATAGTAGGCTCGCTGGTAGGTCTCGCGCGCCATTCGATCGATTCTCAAGTCGAGTGTTGAATGTTCGCTGTCGAGCATCGCGAATGCGCTGGCAGCGTCACCCTGGGCCCATAGGAGTTTAGATTCAGCCATCCGCAGGTAGTGCAGGCCATTAATCGAATCTTCGGCGTATTCGCGTATGTTCTCGATGTGATCCCGCGCGCTATCGAAGTTGCCTTGTTCAATATGTATCTGGGCCGCTAGTTCGTGAAAGCGAATCGCCATCGGTCCGTGATCTTCAAGACTCCGGATATGTCTCTCAACAATGGAGAGTGCTTGTCGCATGAGGCCTCGAACCGCCAGCCATGAATAGCGTTCGGGGATGTAGACTGCATTCCCAAATTTGGAGGGCGTGGCATAGAGAGATTGATCGAAATTTGTGAGCGCAGACCATTCTCGCGAACTGGCAGCATTGCCTAGCGAACCTTGTGCGACGCTGGCTGCTCCCGAGGCCCACATGCGCTCGACCGATACTGTTGCTCCATATGCATAATATGAAAGCTGCGCATGCTCAAATGCCTCGTCGCTGCGCTGGAATGTCGCAGCATTCCAGGACCGAACGAGATGATATCTTGCCTTGGTGATTGGATCTTCAGAAGTAGACCAGGTGTCCAGAAGCAGTTCGTTCCAGGTGCGGAGCTCGCTCCATTGATTTCGTTGACTCAGACCCAGGTAATACCAAAAAGAAAGATCCGGGTCTTGCAGAATTTCCTTGTGAGAAATGCCTTCCAAAGCGATTGCGATCGCTTGCCAATTTTCGTCTTCGGCGAGGGGGCGACATGCTTCCCGAATCTGGGAAAGCAGATGACTGGTATCACCGATCTCTCGGGCCAACGCCTGGGCATGGGAGATGTAACTATTTTCTACATACCACTTTGAAGCGATTTGAAAAAGCGATCGAATCCAATCCGGGTCGGTGGTCAAATCAGTGTGCTTTTGCACAATCTCCACCACAGATGGACTGATCTCAAATTTCGTGCCCTTACGATTCAGATATCGGTGAGGTATCTGGGAGATGGTTGCCGGAATCATCCAGTGAGGCAGCTCGAATCGATCGAAAAGTTTCTCCCAAAGGGAGACATCATTAAGCGGCAGCCAACAGGCTGCAACCATGATATGCAGAACAGACTTGGGCTGACGAAGGAGCAGATCGCTGAGAATTCGATTTTCGAGAGAATCGTAGTCAATCGTCTTTCCGCCGTGACCATCCAAACTGGCCAACATTCCTGTGATCCAACCACCTTCAGATTCCCTGGCATCAGCAATTTCTGCTTCGCTGGCATCGCCAAAGAGTCCGATTTGTCGAGCCTTGTCGGTTTCAGATTCATCGAATGCCAGACGGTGAGGAAGTACAACCCGAACAAGACCGATTGCCTGAAGATTGCTTAGGGTGTACGAATCCAGGATACGGGAGACGATCAGTGCCGATTTGAAATTGATCCGGGAGAAATGTTTGCCAAAGAACGGTTGCATCAGGTTGAGACCCGTGCGGCGGATCATCTCGAGATCATCAACAACGAACTGACTCGAACCGCTTTGAGACATCTCGACCAGCTGGATCATGTTCTCTTCAATTTCCTCAGCATCCAATTCGTGAGGTTCCTTGGAAGTGGAATTCAGAAAGCGCGAGAACTGCTTTCCGAACGCATCGGCCTCGCTGATCCAGCTCTTGGGTATGTCTACTGGTGGTCGCCCGGATATGTATTGAAAACTGCCGCCTGTTTTATGCATCCACTGCAGTGCAACCATCGTCTTTCCCGACCCAACGGGGCCGGAAATGGCAGGAAGAGTTCCTCGACGCGGCTGCATGTTGATGAAGTCAACAATTTTCTGCCGCACCACCCAATTAGGCATATCATCCGCATTCGGTGTAACGGTGATGCCGTGAAATATGGAGTCTTCTCGAGGGGAAGTATTGGTACCTGCAGAGGTTTGGTGGCTCACACTTGGACCTGCACTCCTGATTATCTTTTATGGGGACAACTTCGAAGAGTTCCGGTAGTAAACAGTTGCTATCCTATCGCACTTGGCGCGGTTTGCACCACTAAGTAGTGAAGTAACTGTCGATTGTTGGAACCTGACACTCATCAGACATCTTTTCTATGCCAACATGCGTTTCACGATGTGAAATTTAATCCTGAATTGTCTTTCACGTTTTCGATCTACTTCCAGGTAGCAATGCGCAATATCCAGACGAGCTGAACGCCATTTCACGCGTATAATCATCACCAGTGAATATGACGTCTCACCCGCAGGATTTGTTCAATGGATATCATCGCCCAGTTACACGCCACGCTTGCTCAAACCGTGATGTACTTCTTTTTCGCTGTCGGTATCTGGGGGATATTCGAATACATTCGTGGCAACGAGCTCGGCGGAAGTATTGGTGGCGCGTTCGTTATCGGGCAGTGTCTTGTGCTGGTGCAGGTTCTGCTCGGAGTCGTCATCCTCGCAGGTGGATACCGGGTGCAATCGGTGCACTTCCTCTATGGCATCTCAGCCATTATCTCCTTGCCATTTGCGTGGAGCTACATGCGTTCTCGCCATCCGCGGCAGGGTTTGATCGTGTATAGCCTGGTAGCACTGTTCATCTCTGGACTTGCGATCCGCGGCATCATCACCGGTGGCGCCTAAACAGATGGCTACAGATCAAGTGTAAGTTGACCTCGGGGCGATAGCTGCCTGAATGGCGCCATGACCGGGGAATCCTCAGATCTGTCTGAGATCCATGGCGCAAACGCCTGCTTTCGTGGCAGCGCTCGCACATCCAACTTCAGGTCATTCCGCGCCAATGCTGTGGTGACCGTCTCCTCAGCCAGCGGATGCAGATTGTTGTGCTCACTCACGTGAGCAAGGCGCACCACGGGGTTCCGGTTCTCTCTGGAAAGAACATCGGTGAGCGCATTGCCGCAATCTGTATTGGCGAGATGGCCTCTATCGGAGCTCACCCGGTTTTGCAGATAGCGTGGATAGGGCCCGGTGCGAAGCATGTACTCGTCGTAATTGGCCTCGAGAATAATGAGATCACTGGCCTGCAGATATGGTGTCAACTCGTCAGAATAGGTTCCAAGATCTGTGAGAAGGGTCGCGCGCGATCCATCCTTGAACTCGAGCATGAACCCTGTCGGCTCAGCAGCGTCGTGCATCACCTTGAGCGGCCATACCGTGATTTCACCAAAACTCTCTGGCTGAAAAGCCTTGGCCTGAACTCTGTTCGGATGCCTGCCGATACTGCGGCTCGCGGTGCCATTGGTGGCAAAGACAGTGATGTCATCGCGAAGGACCTTTGGCAGTGTGCAGATATGATCACTATGCTCATGCGTAATGCACATGGTGGTGATATCTTCCAAACCGATCCCTCGATGGGCCAGGCCAGATTTGATCGCCCGAATGCCAACTCCACAATCAATCATCATCACTTCAGTTCCGCTGGTGATGACGAACGCGTTGCCGCTGCTGGAACTCCCCAGACTCTGGACACTGATTCCTCGATCGGGGGCGAAACGGGCTTGAGATGGACCTGGCATGTTAACGAGTGCTTTCACTGTGAATGGTGCATTTTCACGGACAACGTGAAGTAGTATTTACATCATTGATCGTAGCATGAACGGCCAGCGGAATTTGACCAGATGGCACGCACGGAGACCTAGCCCCTATGAATCGCTTTCGACGGCGTCCGGTTCAGCAGAATCAGGCCACTTCCACTCCTCAATCGACTGGCAAGAAACGATTTCAGATCTCGGCGAGTACCAAACGCAGCCTGGTAATGCTCATTATTCTGGCCGCGATCGTTCTGGTGGCTTTTGTTTCCGCGCCATTCTGGATCAATTGGTTGTGGTTCGGCGATATGGGGTACCGATCCGTACTCACCAAGACATATCTTGCCCAGGGGCTGACCTTCTTTGTGGCTGCATTGATTGCCGCCATGTTGTACCTCACCAACATGCGTCTTGCGCTGCGCAACACCATGAAATTCGATGTCGGCGAAGACAACAGATTCGGCCGATTCAGTAACACCGCCATTTCATGGCTCTCGGTAGGCGGTGCAGCGGTTCTTGCATTCGTGCTGGGTCGCTATTTTGCCGAACGCTGGGAAGAGGTGATGCTATTCCTCAACTCCCGCTCATTTGGTGTCGAAGATCCCACCTACAATCGCGATGTAGGTTTCTATGTGTTCCAGGTTCCATTCTTCCGAACCCTCGAAGCCACCCTTATCACGCTCTTGCTGGCCACCATCGTGTCGGTCACCATCGTCTATCTGCTTCGACTGGGAATCCGCTTTAAGAGTTGGGGTAGTGTGCCCATGGTGGCCGTGCGCCACGTATCGGCACTTGTGAGTGCGTTCCTGCTGGTTATGGCTCTTGGGTATCTGCTCAACAACTTCGAGTTGGTATTCAGCAGCCGAGGCGTTGTGACCGGGCCAGGATTTACCGATTCCAACATCGTGCGTCCCTTGAACTGGATCATGGCGGTGATGTCTGCCGTGGCAGCCATCGGACTGCTGACAGGCTATGTGCTGAAGAACATCAAACTCCTCTTTGGCGTTTTGGGAATCTGGGCGCTCGCGAGCTTTGTTTTGCATCCAGTTTTGCCGATGGCGGTGCAGCGATTCATCGTGGAGCCGAGTGAGTTTCGGCGCGAGCAGGGCTACATCTCCAACAACATCAACATGACTCGCTCCGGGTTCGGTCTCAACAATGTAGAGATGGTGGATCTCTCCGGCCAACAAGAACTGGTTCCCAGTGAGCTGGATGCCGAACCAGGCGGCGAACTCGCCAATGTTCGCATTTGGGATTATCGCGTGGTTGGTCCGGTGTATCAGCAGGTACAGACCTTTGTACCGTTCTACGAATTCGTCGATATCGACGTTGACCGGTACGACATCGATGGCCAGCCTGTACAGGTGATCGTCGGTGTCCGCGAGATCAATCTCGATGGGCTGGCGCCAGGCCGACAGACCTGGACCAACAAGCACCTCGTTTACACCCACGGCTATGGCTACGTCATGAGTCCGGTGAGCGAAGTTGCGAGCGATGGCTGGCCGAACATGATGGTGAGCGGCGTGCCGATGACCGGGCCGGACAATCTGATGGTGGAGAATCCGCAGGTCTACTTTGGCGAAACCGATATGCAGTGGGTGATTCTTTTCACCGATCAAACTGAAATCGCTGGTCTCGATGACTCCGGGCAGGGTACACATGGTTTCCAGGGGGAAGTTTCCGGCTCCATCAGTCTCGGCAACCCGGTGACCCGCGCTTTGGCCGCGCTGACGCTTGGCGATCGAAATGTATTTCTCAGCAGCGAACTGACCGGTGATTCCCGACTCGTGATGCACCGTAATGTGCTGGAGCGCACCGAGAAAATCGCCCCGTTCCTTACCTATGACGAAGATCCGTACATGGTGATCGCCGATGGCCGCATGTATTGGGTGATTGATGCCTACACCGAAACGGATATGTATCCGCACGCCACTCGATACGATGGCCGGAACTACATGCGCAACTCGGTGAAGGTGGTTGTGGATGCTTACAGTGGCGAAACCACCTTCTATCGCACAGATGTGGACGATCCGATTGCCGATGCCTGGGGCGATATCTATCCGGATCTCTTCAAGCCGGTCGCCGAAGCTCCTGCAGAGCTGACCGCGCACTTCCGCTACCCAGAACTTCTCTTCAATGCCCAAACCGATGTTTGGGGCGAATACCACATGGATGACGCCCGCACATGGTACGACGGCGACGACAAGTGGTCTCGAGCTCGCGAGGCCAGCGACGAAGACAATCTGTTCATGGAGCCATACTTCGTTCACCAGACGCTGCCA